>JAIDUY010000191.1 GCA_029059965.1 Muribaculaceae bacterium | reverse complement strand
GCGGCCTATCTTCTGATTGCCGACCTCGTCGGCGATGTCCTGTGCGCCGACGATAAGGTCCTGCACCGCATCGGCATAGTTGACATAGATGCTTCCGGCGCTGCCGGCATTCTTCATGTAGTCGCCGTAATTGGCATCGTAGCTCAGCTCAGCCTCGTCGAGAATGGCGAGTTTGGCCGCGGCGACAGTGCCCGTCGGTGCCCACGATGCTTCGAGGCGCAGGCAGCAATTGCGCAGGTCGTCGGCAACGGCGGCGAGGTAATAGAGTTCGTTCCGGGTGAAGCGCTCGACAGGACGGGGCGAGGTGACGTCGGTACGGCTGTCGGAAGGCTCGAAAATCATGTATTCGATTGCGTGGAAGCCCAGCAGACCCTGTCCGAGCGAAGAGCCGACGTACTCACCGGCGCTGTCGCGGTCGCTCATCTGTGCCATCTGAGCCGCATTTCCCAGCATGGCCTCCATGGCAGTCCTGTCGAGAGGCCAGGTGTCGATGTGCGGGTCGATGTCGTAGTCGGCGGCGGCTCCGAAAAGCCATGCCTCGCTGAGCTCCCAGTAGCGCCGTGCCTCGATCCAGCGCTCGCCGGCCTCGCGGATATCATCTTCGGTCAGCGCCTCGACGCCACCTTCACACATACGGTCGCAAACCTCGGCAAGAGCCAGCGACGCATCGGCCAGTCCGCGGTAGGTCGGCACCACGGTATTGTCGACATAGTCGGCCACGATGGCCTTGAGTTCCGTCTCGGCGGGGTCTTCGGTTTCCTGGCGGGGGCTGTCGCCATTGTCCGAACAGGCGGTTGCGCCAAGCATGGCTACTGCCGCAAAAATGCTGTAAATCTTTTTCATAGTCATATAGTATTATTGGATATTTATTTACGGGTAAAGAAGCCGGAATAGGCAATGCCTATGCTCACGGCAGGCTCATTGTTGTAGGGATGGCGCATCAGACCGATGGCATACTCGCCCTTGACCACGATGTCGCGGATGGGGAAATAGTTGATGCCGGCAGCTATGCGGTGGCGCCCGCACCAGTCGTACTTCAGCAAGTCGCCCGCCATTGTGTTCATTGAGTCGTAGTAGTCGTAGCGTCCGAACACATACAGGCGCTGTGTTTCGGCTTTGAGCAGTGACAGGATATTGTAGCCGGCCTCTATGCCCGCCGAGACGGCAGACGACGCGACATTTGTCTTTTTGGCAGGCGAATCGTTGCGCATGCTCTTGTTATAGGCCGTTATGCGGTCGGCATCGCTGAGATGGCCATAGATGAATCCGCCGCGCACGATGGCGTTATGCCCCGAATAGTTGAAATCCAGGGAGCCTATGGCGAGTGTGCCTTTGACGTCCTTCCACCTGTCGGAAGGCTGCGACAGCGTGTTGCTGAATGTATTGCCTACATAGCCGCTCACACCGATACGCAGGCCGCGCACGCCGAACCAGTCCACACGGGCCGCGCCTGCAAGGGCGTTGGCGATTTTAAATTCATACGGGCTTCCGCTTCCTCCGGCCACCCAGTTATCGCGGCCGAAGCGGTCGGAATCGAGTCCGGGTACGAGCATAGCCTCATAGCCCCAGTCGCCTGCACGTCCATGGATACTTATGCCTGTCTCATGCCATGTGCAGGGGATGATTGTTGCGTCGCCGACGGGGCGGTAGACGCCGAAGAACTGCGTCGGCATATGCGCGCTGTTTGTCGGGCCTACGGGAACAACGATATGTCCGGCGCGGATATTAAAGGCGCGCGAAAAGCTCTTCTGAATCCAGAACTGTTCGAGCGCCACTTCGCCGCCGCGCTCTGTCTCGGATTCGTACTCGCCGCCTTCATCGTCCTCCATCTCCACGGCGGCCTCGATGCCTCCGTGTTCGAATTCGATTTCGGTGCCCATGCTCCAGCCATGACCGAAGTCATAGCCCATGTAGATCACCACATGGGGCAGATCGACGCGCGAGTGGTGACTTCTCTCGAAGTTCGCGGGATTCTTGTAGCGATTCCATGCGTCGGAGTAAAAGTTGTAGGAATAGACAGCCTCGCCGTAGCCTCCGATAGAGAACTGCGCAAGGGCAGCCGGCACTCCCAAAGCAAGGGCTGTGCCGAGTGTTTTGAGTCGTAGGGTCATTGCAGTGAATGTGATGTCGTTAGTTTTCGGCTGCAAAATTACCCCGCGTCTCAGGCTCCGGCAATACTCAAAAAAAGGTAAAAAACGACACTCCGCCCACCCTCCACGATAACCATTTGTGAGTATGGAGAGCTTTTCCTATCTTTGCACCGCAATGGACTACGAAGACTATATCCGCGGAATACTCGAGCGGCGCGACAAGGCCGCGCGGCGCCGTCACAGGCGGCTGCGCCTGTCGGCTATCATTTTCGCCATCATGGTCTTGGCTCTATCTTTCGTACTCGCGTACAACTCAACCGTCGAGAAAGTGCACGACGACCTCATGCTCGAGTACCAGCGCCGTTATCACTGGTGGGAATAATAATTATCAAGAAGTTGCCGGAAGAGTGGCTCGTACAAGGATTCGTACAGCATATCCGTCCCGTCCAAGACCAAGAAAAGACAGCCAAACAAAATTAGCGCAAAGGCTACGAACAGCACTATGGCGGTGCCGGTTTTGTAGCGCTCGTCGCACATCCGGGCATGGCGTCTGCCGAGCGCCTCGATGTCGCCGCGCAGATTGAGGCCAAAGGTGGGTCGGTAAGCAAAATGATGCCCCATATGCGCGCTCAGCCTCGGCGACTGCCTTATGTAGCGCATCCAGCGATAGCGTTCCTGCCGCGACAGGTAGTCGGCCGCAGCCAAGGCGGCCAAGGCTCCGGCCATTCCCTTGACAGCTAAGTGACAGTCGGACTTATACTCGCGCGAGGCCGACGATACGCGGTCCCACAGGCTGTAGTCGTCGAACAGGTCGAGTTCGGCCGGGTCGTAGGGCTCGTCGTCGAAGTCGGGCGGATTGCGCACGTTCCCGCACTCGCACTCGTAGCCGTCGCAGCCATAGTCGGCACCGTAACCGTCGCAGTAGCAGTGGACAGGCTCCGACTGAGGCTCCACGACATAGACCGGAGCATTAGCGCTGTCGCTGCCATAACGGTCGTCATAGTCGTCGTAGCCTCTGTCGTACTCGTCCTCATAGCCGTCCATGGGGGTATCGGGCGTCCACATGAAGAAGTCGTAGTCCTGGTTGTAGTCGTAGCCGTTGTCGTCGTCGTAATCGTCGTCGTCGTACATAGGAGTCCTTGTAAATCGGGCGCAAGTTAACAAATATTTTGCACCGCGGCAAATGTAGTTTGGCGGGAATTGACTATTTTTGTGCCAAATTAGGGAAACCGCGCCGACTCAGCAGCAGAACGGCCTGACATTCCGATAATTCGACAATGGCTAAAACAGATAACGACAAAAATACAAAGGGCCGCGCCGCAACGTCGCGCCCGTGGGTGGGCCGGGTGGTCCGCTGGATGTGGATTCTTTTCGCCGTGGGCGTGGTGCTCGCCGCAGTGTTCTTCATGCTCATCTATAACGGTGTCATCGGCTACATGCCTCCCGTCGAGGAACTCAAGAACCCGCAGGACCGCTTCGCGTCGGTGGTCTACTCGTCGGACGGCGAGGAGCTCGGACGCTATTTCCGCAACACGGGCAACCGCGTCTACGCCGACTTCGACGAGATTTCGCCCGCCGTGGTCGACGCCCTCATCGCCACCGAGGACGCCCGCTTCAACGACCATTCCGGCATCGACCTGCGCGCAATAGGCCGCGTGGCCGTCAAGACCATGCTCCTGCAGAACAAGAACGCCGGCGGCGGCTCCACCATCACCCAGCAGCTGGCCAAGCAGCTCTATACCCCGCCGAGCAACGGCATCTTCCAGCGCGCCATGCAGAAGCCTATCGAATGGATGATAGCCATCAAGCTCGAACGATTCTACTCCAAGGAGGAAATCCTGAAGATGTACCTCAACCAGTTCGACTTCCTCTACAACGCCGTCGGCATCAAGAGCGCCGCCAAGGTCTACTTCAACAAGGAGGCCTCGGAACTCAACACCCTCGAGGCGGCCACCCTCATCGGCATGGTCAAGAACCCGAGCTACTACAACCCCGTACGCCAGCCCGAACGCACCCGCCAGCGCCGCAACACGGTGCTCGAGCAGATGTACAAGGCCGATAT
>JAIDUY010000190.1 GCA_029059965.1 Muribaculaceae bacterium | reverse complement strand
GCCGGCGCGAACAGTGGGCGGGAATGCCGTTGACCTCGTTGTGCGAGGTCATCAGCGAGCCCGCTGCGGCCTTCACTCCCGCCTCGAATGGCGGGAAGAAGACTTCGCGGAGGGTGCGCTCCGATACGTCGAAGGGAGCACCGTTAGTGCCGTTGAGCGACTGGCTGCCGCCTGCAAAATGCTTTATGCAGGCGAGCACGTCGTCGGTGGAGTCCAGGTCGCCCTGATAGCCCCTCACGGACTCTACCCCGAGACGTGACACCAGGCAGGGGTCCTCGCCGTATGTCTCGCCGCAGCGCCCCCAGCGGGGGTCGCGTGCGACTTCGACATTAGGGTTGAAAGTCCAGTGCATGTTCATGGCTCTCATCTCGCGCGCCGTCTGGCGTGCGATTGTGTAAGCCAGTGCCGGATCGAAAGCGCAGGCCAGGCCGAGGTTGGTCGGATAGACGGTGTTGTCGGGCGCATTGGCATTGCCGTGGATGGCATCGATTCCGAAAATCAGAGGGATGCCCAGACGGCTCTGCAGCGCGAGCCGCTGGAGGCTGTTGGCCTCCTCTATGGTGAGCACGTGCAGGAAAGAGCCTACGAGGCCGTCCTTGGCAAGCTGCTCAAGGTCGGAGGGCTCCATGCCGGGATAGAAGGCATTCGCGGTGTTGGTGTGAAGCTCCTCCTCGGTGAGCGTGCCCATGTTCGAGCGGAAGTGCTCGACACCGACACACTGGTTCATCTGGCCGACTTTCTCCTCGAGGGTCATGCGCGACACAAGGTCGGCGACACGGTCTTCGACAGGCAGCTGCGGATTCTGATACGGGAACATGATCGGGATTACTGTCAGGTACAGGATATCGGATTACTCTTAGAGTGTGTTTGAAAATTCAAACGCTCTCTTACTTGAGCGAGGGCATCTGGTCGCGGTTGATGACATAGGGGCTCGAGAACACTGCCATGAGCGATTCCGCAGTATTTCCGAAGCCGTCGGTGTCACCGCCGTCGATGTGCTGGTTATAGGTGTACCAGAGGTTGAACCAGCTCCAGTTGGCGCCGTCGGCCATGCACTTGTCGGGGTTCTGAATGAGGCCGGTCTCCGAGATGGAAACGAGCTTCTTGCCGTTGCCCAGAGCGAGCAAAGCGTTGTAGGCCGCGAGCTGGGAGCCGTCGTTGTCGGCATAGATGTCGGTACCGATTACGTCGACTACGTCATTGCCGGGATAGTCGGCAGCCATGTTGGATTCGTAGCCTGCCTTATACTGTGCGGTCCATACCCAGATGAGGTTGTTGCAACCGTGAACGTTCACGAGCTGGTCGTACATCAGACGCCAGAGCTGCTTGGTGGCCTCACCGCCTTTGCGACCCCACCAGAACCAGGGATTCTGATACTCGTAGTCGCCTGCAGCCTCGTGGAGAGGACGCCAGATTACGGGAATGCCTTTTTCCTGAAGCATGAGGAGGATGTCTGCTACCTTGGCCATGTCCTCGAGAATAAACTCATGTTCCCAGGTGCCGTCGGTGAGGGCGCGCTCGATGTCGAAATCGGTGGGATCCTCTACGTCGGGCGAGGGAGTGCGGGCTCCGTAGCGGTTGAAATCTTTGTCTTTCCATGCCTGCTCGTCGGTGGGCACGCGCCAGTGCCACATGTAGCTCACGAGGCCGTTGGCGTTCCACTGGGTTTCGGCGGGGCTGATGTCGGTGTAGTCAATCCAGTTCTGGCCGGATTCGGGCAGATGGATGAAGTCGTAGCCCGCGATGGCCACGTCCTTGCCGGTCTTGGCCTTGATCCACGCTGCGAAATCGTTGTTGTTGTTCACGTTGGCCATGGCGCCGGAGAGAAT
>JAIDUY010000019.1 GCA_029059965.1 Muribaculaceae bacterium | reverse complement strand
CCCCCCGGCAGCCGCATGGGTCCTCCCCCCGGCCATTGACAAATAATCCCGGATGCCACACAGCCTCCGGGTTTTTTTGTCAGTGGCGCGGAGGCGCGTGCCGTGATGGAAAAATAGATTTGGCTGTGTCGCGGGGTTTGATTAATTTTGTTCTCCCTAATCAACAAGTAAAACCCTATACACACTATACGACCATGGCAAATTGGTTTGAATGCAAAGTACGCTACGACAAACTTCAGGAAAACGGTGCAGCAAAGAAAGTTACCGAGCCTTATCTGGTGGACGCCCTGTCGTTCACCGAGGCCGAGGCACGCATCACCGAGGAACAGACACCCTTTATCTCGGGCGAGTTCTCGGTTGACGCCGTCAAGCGAACCAAAATCAGCGAAATCTTCTTCAACGAGGGCGGCGACCGCTGGTATATGGTCAAGGTAGGTTTCATAACCATCGACGAGAAGACCGCCAGCGAGAAGCGCTCCGTCTCGCAGATTCTGGTGCAGGCTTCGAACTTCAAGCAGGCCTTCGAGAACTTCACCGAGGGCATGAAGGGCACCATGGCAGACTACGAGATTGTCCAGATCAGCGAGACTCCGCTGATGGACGTCTACAAGATGAAGGTGGTCGACTGACATATCGTCGCCGGTCATGAGCACCATTGCCGAACGACTCACCGCCATCCGCGCCGGCCTCCCCGCCGGCGTGGAACTGGTGGCCGTGTCGAAGTTCCATCCCGTCGAGGCTCTGGCCGAGGCCTATGAGGCCGGGCAGCGTATCTTCGGCGAGAGCCGCGTGCAGGAGCTGTGCGCCAAAATCGGCGCCCTGCCCGCCGACATTCAGTGGCATTTCATAGGCCACCTGCAGACCAACAAGGTGCGGCAGCTCGTGTCGACGGGCCGCGTGGCGCTCATCGAGAGCGTCGACAGCGAGCGCCTGCTGCGCGCCATCGACGCCGAGAGCAAGCGCGCCGGCGTGGTGAGCCGCGTGCTCATGCAGGTGCATGTGGCCCGCGAGGAGACCAAATTCGGATTCACACCCGCCGAGCTGGAGGATTTCTTCGCCCGCGGCGCTTTCCGCAGTCTGGAGGCAACGCATCTGTGCGGAGTGATGGGAATGGCCAGCAATACCGACGACGAGGCTCGCATCGCCGCCGACTTCGAGGCCATCGCCGAAGCTCGCCGCCGTGCCCTCGGGCTGGCTCCCGACCTGCGCGGATTCGACATCGTGTCGATGGGCATGAGCCACGACTATCCGGCCGCCATCGCAGCCGGGAGCACACACGTGCGCATCGGCACAGCCATCTTCGGCGACCGCATCTAAGACCCCGTTCCCCAATATTTGTTAACGCCGGGGTCTAAGAGTAAAAGCCTGTCCTATAAGTGATTCAAGAAGCGAAGTCCGCAGCAATAAAACGTGCGACAGAGTCGGTATAATTCGGCTCGATGATAATGTCGGCAGCCTCCTTGACCTGAGGCATGGCATTGCCGACGGCCACGGCTGTGTCGGCGATTGCGAACATGGGCAGGTCGTTGAGATTGTCGCCGAACACGACGATGCGTTGCGCGCCTGTCTGCGCGGCAAGGAGCTTGATGGCGGCAGCCTTCGACACACCCGGAGCGAGTATCTCGAGGTTGGCGATGGCCGGATTGAATATGTCGGGATAGCACGATACGGAGCAGTCGGTCTGCTCGCGGAGTTTGTCGGCAAGGGGCGCTATGGCCTCGGCCGGGCCCATGGCATAGAAAAGCAGCGAGCTGTGCAGCGCCCGCGCCGGTGCGGGCTGCCCGAGATGGAAGCGCTTGAGTGTGAGCTTGCGGCGCTCGAGATAGAAACCCTCCTCGGCCTTGTTGAAGGCCTTGGCGCCGTGGTAGACATCGAGGGTGCGCCCGTCGGGGGCGATGACGTAGACAAATGGATGGATGTCATGATGGCGACACAGGTCGAGGGTGCGGACGACGTGGTCCTCGGGGATGGCATGCACCTCGCCGAAAGCATCGCGGCTGCGGCTCCACATGGCCGCTCCGGTCATTACGACGGCATCGACGCCGATGCGAGTGTCGGCAAGCAGGGGCACCACAGTGGCCGGAGTGCGCGCCGTGGCTACGGTTATCATGGCGCCGGCGGCGCTGAGGTCGGAGATGATAGCGGCCGTCCGGGCCGAGACGCGACTGTCGGACGAAAGCAGAGTTCCGTCCATGTCGCTGACATATAGAGTTTTCAGTCTTGCCATTTTTCGGAATCGATGGAAGTGAGCGGCGCGGCGAAGCGCAGTGTGCGCGCCGTAGGTAGTTTCTGGAACTGGATGACATATGCCCCTATGGCCTCGTCGACCTCGATGACCAGGCCGTAGCCGAACACGGGGTGGGCGACGGTGTCGCCGCTGCGGAAGCGGGCATCGCGCGGCGAGGCATCGGCGGGAAGAGGCGCGAGCGGCTGCTGCGGAGGCAGCGGGCGCGGGAAGTCCATGGCCTCGGTGCCGGCCTCGTAGATGAAGCGGCTGGGAGTCTTGCCGGAGCGGTCGTGGTTGAAACCCTCGGCGTCGGTAAGGAAAAGCCCCTTGCAGGCGCGGGTGAAAGCCACATAGGCCAGGCGGCGCTCCTCCTCGATGGCCTCGGGCGATGCCGAGCGCCGCGAGGGAAAGATGCCCTCGTCGAGGCCGCAGACGAACACGTAGGGGAACTCCATGCCCTTGGCCGTATGGACGGTCATCAGGCGCACAGCCGCGCCTTCGTCGGAGTCGCGGTCGGAATTCGTCACCAGCGCCGTGCGGGCGATGAAGCGGTCGAGGGTCTCGTCGTCGTCGTGTCCGGCCTCCTCGATGGCACGCTTGAGCTCGGCGAGGTTGTCGAGGCGCTCCCACTGCGCCTGTGTGCGCAGGCTCTCCTCATAGCCGCTCATGTCCAGCAGTTTCTGCATAAGGTCGCCCAGCGAGACGGTGCCGACCATGGCGCGCGCCGTCTCTATGGCCTCGACGTAGGCACGGGCGCCGGTGCGGGCCAGCAGAGGGTCGTCGAGATTGGCACACAGAGCCTCGTAGAGCGAGCAGCCCGACTCGGCGGCGGCATCGGCGATGAAGGCCATGCGCTTGCGGCCTATGCCGCGCGTGGGGTTGTTGACGGTGCGGCGGAAAGCGATGTCGTCGGCGCTGACAAGCATACGCAGGTAGCAGATGACGTCCTTGATTTCCTGCCGTCCGTAGAAAGGCGTGCCCGAGTAGATGCGGTGCGGCACCTCCTTGCGCATCAGCTCCTCCTCGAGGCTGCGCGACACGAAGTGGGCGCGATAGAGGATGGCGATGTCGCCCGGCGCCACGCCCGACTCGGTCAGCTTACGGATGGCGCGCACCACCCACGCGGCCTCGTCGCGCTCGCTGCGGGCGTGGTACATCATCGGGCGCAGGCCGTCGGGGCTGACGGGTACCAGATTCTTGGGATAGCGGCAGGAATTGTGAGCTATGAGAGTGTTGGCGATACCGAGAATCTGCGGCGTCGAGCGGTAGTTCTCGTCCAGAACTATGGTCTGCGCCGAGGGGTACAGGCTGTCGAAGTCGAGCAGCAGGCGGACGTCGGCGCCGCGCCAGCTGTAGATGGTCTGGTCGGGGTCGCCGACGATGAAGAGGTTGCCGTGCGCACCCGAAATCATCCGCGCGATGTGGTACTGGCGCGGACTCACGTCCTGGAACTCGTCGACCATTACGTACTGCATGCGCGTCTGCCACTTGGACAGGATGGCGGGATGCTTCTCGAGGATGTAGGCCGTGAAGTTGATGATGTCGTCGAAGTCGCAGGCGTAGTTCTTCTTCTGCTCGTAGATGAAGCGCATGAAGATTTCCTCGAGGCGGTCGGCGTTGCGGATGCCGCGGCGCAGCATGTCCTCGTTGTCGAACTCGAGGAAGTAGGGGATGTAGCGGTCGACGTCGTTCTTGCGTCGGGCAATATATTCGGCCGCCGTGCGCAGGGGCATATCCTTGAGGGTGAGCTGCATGTCGGCGTAGACCTTGAGCAGCAGCTCGTCGCGGTCGTCCTCGTCGAGGATGACGAAGTTGGCCGGGAAGTTCATCACGTGGATGTCCTCCTTGAGCAGCCTGACGCAGAAGGAGTGGAAGGTGCAGATGTAGCCGAGGTCGAAGTCGCCCAGCATGCGACGGATGCGCAGCTTCATCTCGGCGGCCGCCTTGTTGGTGAATGTTACGCACAGCACCGCCGACGGCGCGATGCCGAGCATGTCGGCCAGATAGCAGAAGCGTGCCGTCAGGGCGCGCGTCTTGCCCGTGCCGGCGCCGGCGATGACGCGCACGGGGCCTTCGGTGGTGGTCACCGCATCGAGCTGCGCGCTATTCAGGCGGTCGAGATAGTTCATTCCTTGTCGGTCGGCAGCCAGCGGTAGAGGCGGTCGGCGGGGCGGATCTTGGCGGGGACGGCGATGGAGAAGGCGTCGCCCTTGACGGCGCGCTCCACGCTCCTGCCGTCGACGCGGATGTCGTCGGCCTTGATGATGAGGGCACCCGTCGTCGGGCCGGTGATGACAACTTCGTCGCCGCGGCACAGCTCGGCGCCCTCCATGATGAACTCGCCCACGCCCAGGCGCGAGTAGTACTTGACGCCCTTGGCCACGTACTGCTTGACGCGCGTGGCCGAGGAGCCGTACTTGCCCGACCATTCGCCAAGGCGCTGACCCATGTAGTATCCGTCCCAGAATCCGCGGTTGAAGATGCGTTCCAGACGGCTGTCCCAGTCGGCCACCTTGTCGGCGCCGTAGGTGCCGTCGCAGATGCTCTGCAGGGCCTCCGAGTAGCACTGTACGGCCGTGAGCACATACTCGGGGCCGCGGGCGCGGCCCTCGATTTTGAACACCGTCACGCCGGCGTCGACCATGCGGTCGAGGAAGTGTATGGTCTTGAGGTCCTTGGGCGACATGATGTACTTGTTCTCCACGTTCAGCTCGTCGCCTGTCTCGAGGTCGGTGACGCGGTAGCCGCGGCGGCAAATCTGGGTGCAGGCACCGCGGTTGGCGCTCGAGTTCATCTCGTGGAGCGACAGATAGCACTTGCCGCTGACGGCCATGCACAGCGCACCGTGACAGAACATCTCCAGACGCACGCGCTCGCCGCGCGGACCGCGGATGTCCTCGTCGGCTATGCAGCGGCTGATGGCGGCCACGCGGTCGAGACTCAGCTCGCGCGCCAGCACCATCACGTCGGCGAACTCGGCATAGAAGCGCACAGCCTCGATATTGGAGATGTTGCACTGGGTGGATATGTGGATTTCGACCCCGTGGCGGCGACAGGCTCGGAAGACTGCGATGTCCGAGGCGATAACGGCGCTCACGCCGGCTTCGGCGGCGGCACGCACCACCTCGTCGACCTTGGCAAGGTCGTCGTCGTAGACTATCGTATTGACCGTGAGGTAGGTCTTGACGCCTGCCTCTGCGGTTATGGCCACGATGCGGCGCAGGTCGTCGAGGGTGAAGTTGGCGCTCGAGCGGCTGCGCATGTTCAGGCCCTCGACGCCGAAGTAGACGGCGTCGGCTCCGGCAGCGATGGCCGCCGACAGCGAGTCGTAGCTCCCCACGGGAGCCATTATTTCAAAATCCTTGCGGTTCATGGGCGGTGATGTCTGGTTCGGTATAACCCACACGGGCGCCCCTCGTATGGGAGGGGCGCCCCGGGATTATCAGGTTTTGTGACCTTCGGCTCGGCGATTATTCCTCGGCGGCAGCGGGCTGCTCGACGGGAACTTCCACCTCGACTGCCTCGGTGGCGGGAACGGCTACGGGAGTGACGTCAAGCTCGCCGGCAGTGGGAAGGGTGGCGGCGGGAGCGGCGCTCTGCTGGGGCACTGCGCGCAGGCCGTTTTCCTGAGCTGCCTTGGGCGCTGTCCATACGGACACGATAGAAAGCAAGACGAGGATGGCTACGAGTGTCCAGGTGCCTTTTTCGAGGAAGCTGTTGGTCTGACGAACGCCCATCACGGTGCCGGCGCCGCCGAACTGCGACGAAAGACCTCCGCCCTTGGACTTCTGAATCAGGACGATGCCGATGAGCAGGATGGAGACGATGACTGTGAGAGCGATTATGACGATGTGCATAGTCAAAAGGTTGATTATTGGTTTATTGTAGCGTCGATGCCGGATGCCGGACGCGACGGAAGCCGTCGGGACTGGCGCCTGCTGACGCAATCGGTCTGCAAAGTAAGCACTTTTTTTCCAAACCGTCAAAATATTCTGCCTCAAAGTCCATCCGACACCGCATTTTAGTGATTTTTCCGCTCTTCCCGACGCACACCTTCGCTTAACGACAAGGCCGACAGACTCCGGAAGTCAGTCACCCTTTCCTCTTATTCAAGGATTGGCCCAGAAGCAGGGCTGTCGCTTTGACCCATCGGCTGTCCGGATGCGCACAAAGATATCTGTAGCATAGCCACGGAACGTATATGCCGCTGACGAGTGATAGAATTGTATAACACCACCATGGGAGCTCGACGAAATGATGGAGTATCTGCTGCGACGCGACGTTGCAGAACCACGACAATAGAAATATAAGGTAGTTGGCGCCGACAAGGTGGTCGATGAAGCGTGCGTCTCGCGCCTCCAGTATTTTTGACAGTGATATGCACATCAGTATGCCGAAGAAAGAACATGCCATAACATACCCGGTATGTTCCGTAGCGAAAAACAGCACGGCCCACAGCACAGTCAGCAGCAGCAAGAACGGAATTGACGCCCATGGAACCACTCGGTCAATGTTTTGACGGAAACGGGCATAGGCACACCCCGATACGAAATATACACCAAGACGTACCGCTTCATTCAAAGAAAATTCAGTTCCGAAATCGACAGGTGCAAATGGAAGAAATATGAAGAACAGAATGACCGACGGAAACAGAACGACACTATTGATGCCGGCCTTTCGCCCCAAACTCAAGACTATATAATTGAATACAAGAAGAATAAAGCTCGCCTGAAGAAACCAGAAATAAGGAATCGGAATATTTTCGCTGTAGATGAAAGCTCTAAGGAAAGAGCTTGCCGACAATTCGAATACATCATCCGCCATTCCTGACATCATTGCCCTCGGGACAAACGTTATAACCGTCAATACGACAAATGGCAACAGCAGGCGTTCTATCTTCTTACGTACAAATTTCGATATGGAGGCTGCGGTTTTTTCGGATGTCGCTTTGGCTGTATAGACCATCAGAAAACCTGAGATGAACATGAACAATGGCATATGAAAGCTATACAGCATTCTGTATGCCAACAGGCTATGCCCCATCACGCCGTCCGGATACTCGTGGAAGGAATGACCCAGCACAACAAGAATGATGCCGATTACCTGAAGATAGGCTATGAACCTCAGGAAATGGCTGTTGCCGGTATCGCTGTTCATATTTTTCCCGTTATATCAGTCTTCTGTTGATGTAATGGTTGATACGGGTCAGCCGCCCAAAGGTCGCATATGGTAGCCAAGGGCGTTGAGCTCCATGCCCACGCCGGCCAGATAGAGCTGATGGAGCGCGGCCTTGTAGCAGGCCAGCGCCGTAGCCGTGCCGCCCTCGATGCCGGAATGATTCATGATGCTGAGCACCCGCTGGGCACAGTCGGCGGCGATGGCGGTCACGCGCGCGGCGTCCTCGCCGCGATAGCCCAGCACATCCTCCACTATGGCCTCGTCGAGATTGTCGAAGCCGCGCAGGCCGCGCAGCTCGCCGTAGATATCGGCGTGGGTCGAGTAGTCCTCCCAGTCGATGTCCCAGTAGAAAGCCATGGCCATGCCCACGAACATCATCCAGCCGAGCGACACCACGGGATAGCCCGCGAACTCCCGCACCCCGTCGGGAAGATAGGAATGAAGTATCGACTCCCATCGCTCCTCCACGTCAGGGCACTCGGGCACACGCTCGTCCAGCACGCCCGTACGAGTTAGGAAGCCGCGAAGCTCGGCTCCGACGCGCTTCTCGAATTCTTCGGTAAAGTCCTTGTCTGCCATAGCGTCAACGAATATAGTGGGGCATATCTTCCGGAATCACCATCGACAGCTCGACAAGTCCGGCCACGCGGCCACTGTCGTCGCGCCACGCCGTCTGGAATATAATCTTGCGCAAGCCCTCCTTCTCGATGGTGTAGGCATTGGTGCCGCCCTCGTCCAGCAGCCGCCGAATGATGGCCTTGGACCGCTCGTTGTGGTATTCCATCAGATTATGGCCGATGAGAGCCGCACCGCCGCGGGCGGCGAAAGTCTGCCGCGAGCGCTCGTTCATATATATGATGTTGCAGTCGGCGTCGGCCACCGTCACCGCACAGCCCATATGCATCGCCCAATCGGGCACAATTTCCTGTAGTGTCTTCATGTCATTACACGGTCTGCTAAAAACCTTTTACCCGCTCGCGACACAGTGACAGCGTCCCTGCCGCTCGTGGATTTCAGACGCAAAAATACACATAAAGTCCGAAACCGAAAAGCATTTCATCCCCCACCCCGCCTAAGCCTTGGGCAGAATCGTGCCTCCTCCCCCTAAAAATCAGGCAACCACTTACCCACCTCAGTCCAATTCCCTACTCCAGACAGGATTTCCGCCTGAGCTGTCGGTGAGTGATTCCTCGTTCAAAAACCTGCCATAGGCAAGGATATCGTCCACACGCTCTTTTCCGAGAATTTGAGCAAGTGCTTTATACTCGGCTGTGTTAAATATCGAATCTTCTCCCATGCAGTACATTATCACCCACTTCAGGCATGCACTTATGTCCACGGATTTTAACGCTGTATTGTAGCCTACGACTCTGTACTCCTGCTCGAATCGCCACGTGGAATCTTTTTGGAAAAATATTATCCGATGATTCCGAACTATATCTTCCTCGCTCGATATTATAAGGTCGTTGTCATATTTATCGACATAGTCGATTTCGCCATGCCACAAACCCTGCTTGTCGAGTTCCCGTATAAATTTATTCTTATCGAGCACGATGCACGCCCCTTTGCCTTTATCCGCATAGTTGCCCCACATGGGCAGATTCAGAAATCCGAGCGCACCGTCTTTATCTTCCGACAAGCTGAGCTGCCTGAATTTTGATTCTAAATCTTTCCAAGATAAAGACTTATCCAAATCCCTACTATATATAGTTCTAAACGACTCATTGACGTCGTTTAGTCCCGAAAGGGAAGACAGAAGAAGTGTCTTGGATGCCAGAATCTTACAGGCTGCTTCAAAATTTGTGAAATGATAAAGCTTTTCTGTCGCTTCAAATTCGGTCATGATAGGTTCGGCTTTGCCCTTTCGGCAAAATAGATTGAATAGGCAAAGCATTGACGGGAGAATACACTCCCGCCAACACTTTGTCCAATGATTATGCAACTTCAAAACCCTTGTATGTTAGCAAACGAACTCCAGCAATAAGCCTTTTTGTATAGCTCAACTGAAGCAGTCGGCACATATAATATTGCATTTTGATATGTTGTATCATTGAAGGGGAAGTTCCAATCTATCGACGGAGGATTTTTAGCCATACATTTAATCGTAGTCAAGCTAGTACAGGAACCAAATGCGAAAAATCCAATCTCTGTAAGGCTTTCAGGGAGGCTTATCGTACTCAAGCTCGTGCAGCCGCGAAACGCCCTGTATCCTATACTTGTAAGGCTTTCGGGGAGGCTTATCGAACTTATGCTTGTGCATCCGTTGAATGCATCATCGGCTACGACTCGTGTATTATACGATACGCCAAGGTAGTTCACGGTGGCATAGGGCTTGACGTCCTCCGCTATTTCGATGGGGTCGTAGCCGACGATTTCGAGATGCGAGTCCACGATTTCATATTTGATATAGTCGAGGAAGAACGATGTCTCGTCGATGGGCGCGAACACCACTCCTGTCGATGTCGACCCGTCGGCATTGATTGTGACGCTGGAGTTGTTTGTCGAGCCAGCCGGATTATCATCGTCCGGTCGGTTCGGCTCGTCGGAACTGCAGGCGTATAGCGCTGTGCACAGCAGCAGCGCCATGATTTGCAGAAGTTTTCTCATAGTTTTTTAGAGGTTATTGTTTGTTGATTAGATACCCGTTACTCTTGAGATAATCGAGAAGCGGACTGTAAGTTT
>JAIDUY010000189.1 GCA_029059965.1 Muribaculaceae bacterium | reverse complement strand
CTTCCGCCGCCTGACCCTTACCACAACCGTGAACCTCTACAACAGCCCCCTCAAGGGCTGGAGCACCGACTACCCCCTGCACGGCAGCATCTACCCCGTACACGGCGACCGCCGCAACATGTTCGTGTGGGACGTCCGCTGCATGGCCTCGGTGAGCCTGCCCTGGGACCTCACCTTCCAGGCCACGGGACGCTACAACTCGCGCCGCGTCGAGGCTCAGGGCACCCTCGAACCCGACTGGGAAGTGGAGGCCGGACTGCGAAAGAACATAGGCAACTGGGGCGTGTCGCTCGTTTGCAAGGACATCTTCGACTCGGTCAAGACCCACACCGTGCTCTACGGCAACGGCTACACACAGTCCATCAGCAAGTGGAACGGCGGCCGCAGCCTGCGCCTGGCCGTGACATTCAACTTCGGCAAAGCCCACGACCATGACCACGGCCCCCACAACGAAATCGACACCGGCGGCTACGGCGACGGCGGTCACCACCACCATCACTGATGCGTCGCCCCGACGTGCTAAAACGGCAGAGCCGCAGGCGTTTCCGCCTGCGGCTCTGCTTTATATAGGTGCGTCTGCGATTACATCTCGCGGCCCCGGATAAAGATTTTCTCAATCCACGGTGTGGTATAGGCATAGGGGATGAAGTCCAGCGAGGGCACGGGGCGCGACAGGATAAAGGTGGCGGGGCGTCCCTTGGCGATGCTGCCGACGGTTCCGGCCAGTCCCATGGCGGCGGCGCCGTTGACAGTGCAGGCAGCGAGGGCCTCGACGGGACTGAGCTTCATCTTTATGCAGCCCAGAGCCCACACGAAGCGCATATCGCCCGAGGGCGACGAACCGGGGTTGTAGTCGCTGGCCAAAGCCACGGTAAGGCCGGAGTTGACCGCGATGCGCGCCGGAGCGAAGGGCATGCCGAGGAAGAATGAGGCTCCGGGGAGCATGGTGGCGATGGTGTCGGAGGCGGCGAGCAGCTCAATTTCAGCGCCGCCCATGCGCTCGAGATGATCGACCGACACGGCATTGCGTGCCACGCCTACCTGCACGCCGCCGCTGTTGTCCAGCTCGTTGGCGTGAATCTTGGGACGCAGGCCGTAGCGCGCGGCCTCGCTGAGGATGCGGTCGGTCTGTTCGACGGTGAAGAAGCCGCGGTCGCAGAACACGTCGACGTAGTCGGCCAGTCCCTCGGCGGCGACGGCGGGAAGCATCTCGCGCACAAGCATGTCCACATATTCCTCCTGACGTCCTGCATATTCGCGTCCGACGGCGTGGGCGCCGAGGAAGGTGGCGCGGATGTCCAGCGGCGAGCTCTCCTTGAGGCGGGCGATGACGCGCAGCATGCGCAGTTCGTCGGCGGTGTTGAGACCGTAGCCGCTCTTGATTTCGACGGCGGCGGTGCCCTTGGCGGCAATCTCGCTCAGGCGCTGCTGCGCCTGGTAGAAAAGCTCGTCGTCGGAGGCTTCGTGCAGACGGTCGGCACTGTTGAGGATACCTCCGCCGCGGGCGGCTATCTCCTCGTAACTCAGACCGTTGATTTTGTCGACGAACTCGCCCTCGCGGCTGCCGGCATAGACGATGTGGGTGTGCGAGTCGGCGAAAGCCGGCACCAGCACGCGCCCGTTGCCGCGGATTACGTCGGCGCCCTCGAGGCGTGCGCTGTCCAGAGCCGACACGGGGCCGAAGTCGGCGATTGTGCCCGCGGCGTTGTCGATTTCGATGAAGGCGTCGTCGATTATGCCGAAGCCGTCAGTCATCTCCTTTCCGGCCAGACGCTCGACCTCCGGCGCGACCACGCCGCAGAGCTGGCGAAGCCCGTATATTATTGTATTTTTCATCGCTTAGAGATTACGCACGAATTCAACGGCGGCCTCGATGTGGGGGCTCATCACGGTATCAGCGTCGATGAAGGGCACCACGCGGCGGAACTCCTCGTGGAGCTTCTCGACGTCTTCCGAGGAGTGGAGCGGACGGCGGAAGTCGAGTGCCTGCGCGGCGTTGATAAGCTCGATGGCGAGCACGCGGCGGCAGTTGTCGACCACGCGCAGCAGCTTGGTCGCCGAGTTGGCGCCCATGCTCACATGGTCCTCCTGCCCCTGCGACGACGGTATGGAGTCGCAGCTGGCGGGCCAGCACAGACCCTTGTTCTGGCTCACTATCGAGGCGGCGGCATACTGGAGAATCATGAAGCCGCTGTTGAGGCCGGGCTTGGCCACGAGGAAGGACGGCAGCTCGCGCACGCCGGCGATGAGCTTGTAGATGCGTCGTTCCGAGATATTTGCAAGCTCCGACAGGGCGATGGCGAGGAAGTCCATGGGCATGGCTATGGGCTCGCCGTGGAAGTTGCCCGCCGAGACGATGATGTCCTCGTCGGGGAATATGGTGGGATTGTCCGTAGGGCTGTTGATTTCCTTCTCGATTACGGAGGTGACATATTCGAGAGTATCCAGCACGGCTCCGTGCACCTGCGGGATGCAGCGGAAGGAATAGGGATCCTGGACGTGGGCCTTGGGGCGCGCTATCAGCTCGCTGCCCTCAAGCAGGTCGCGGAAGGTCTCGGCCACGGCAATCTGGCCGTGGTGGTGGCGCACGGCGTTGACTTCGGCGCCGAAGGGCTCGATTCGGCCGTCGAAGGCATCGAGGCTCATGGCGGCGATGCGGTTGGCGGCGCGGCAGAGCCTGCGTGCTTCGATGATGGCGGTCACGGCATGGGCGCTCATGAACTGGGTGCCGTTGAGCAGCGCCAGACCTTCCTTGCTCTGGAGCACCACGGGCTTGAGGCCGAGAGCGTCCAGCGCTTCGGAGGCGGGACAGCGGCGTCCCTTGAAGATTACTTCGCCGAGGCCGAGCAGGGGCAGGCACATGTTGGCCAGCGGAGCGAGGTCGCCGCTGGCGCCGAGCGAGCCCTGCGAGTAGACGACGGGGAGGACGTCGTTGTTGTAGAAGTCGAGAAGGCGCTGCACGGTCTCGCGCTGCACGCCGGAGTTGCCGTAGCTCAGGCTCTGTGCCTTGAGCAGAAGCATCATGCGCACAATGCGCGGCTCGACAAGCTCGCCTGTGCCGCAGGCGTGGCTCATCACCAGATTCTTCTGCAGCTGGCCGAGGTCGTCGGCGCTGACGGTGATGTTGCACAGCGAGCCGAAGCCGGTGTTGATGCCGTAGAGGGGCTCGCGGCAGGTAGCCATCTTGTCGTCCAGATACTTGCGGCAGCGGTCGATGCGCGCGGCAGAGTCGGCGCCGAGAGAAACTGTCGAATGCTTGGCGATGATTGTCTCAAGTTGCCCTATGCTCAGGGACTCGGCCGATATTTGGTGTGTGCTGTTCATTTGTTCGAGAGAGCTTTTTCGATTATGGAATCGTCGGTGAGGTTCGGGAGGGTGACTGTGAGCAGGGGCGTGCGCTCCATCTCGCGCTCGATAGCGGCACGGGCGCCGGGATTGCGCGCCCAGCTGCGGCGGGCGATGCCGTTGTTGACATCCCACAGGAGCATGGACTTTATGCGAGCCTCGGCCTCGGGCGTGCCGTCGACAACCATGCCGAAGCCGCCGTTGACAACCTCGCCCCAGCCAACGCCGCCGCCGTTGTGCAGGCTCACCCACGTGGCGCCGCGGAAGGCGTCGCCGATGACGTTGTGCACGGCCATGTCGGCGGTGAAGGCCGAGCCGTCGTAGATGTTCGAGGTCTCGCGGTAGGGCGAGTCGGTGCCGCTGACGTCGTGGTGATCGCGGCCCAGCACGACGGGACCGCGCAGGGTGCCGTCGGCGACGGCGCGGTTGAAGGCCAGCGCTATGCGCGTGCGGCCCTCGGAGTCGGCGTAGAGGATGCGTGCCTGCGAGCCCACCACGAGGCGGTTCTCGCCGGCCTGGCGTATCCAGTGGATATTGTCGTCGAGCTGGCCGCGGATGTCCTCGGGAGCCTCGCGGCGCAGTTCCTCGAGCACTTCGGCGGCGAGGCGGTCGGTGGTGGCGAGGTCCTCGGGGTCGCCGCTGGCGCAAACCCAGCGGAAGGGGCCGAAGCCGTAGTCGAAGAAAAGCGGCCCCATGATGTCCTGGACATAGGACGGATAGCGGAAGCTGCCGTCGGCCTTGCAGATGTCGGCGCCGGCACGCGATGACTCGAGGAGGAAGGCATTGCCGTAGTCGAAGAAGTACATCCCGCTGTCGGCCAGCTTGTTGATGGCGGCCACCTGACGCCGCAGCGAGTCCTGCACCTTGTCGTGGAACTGTGCGGGGTCCTCGGCCATCATGCGCTTGGACTCCTCGAAGCTCAGCCCGGCGGGATAGTAGCCGCCGGCCCAGGGATTGTGGAGCGAGGTCTGGTCGGAGCCGAGGTCCACCTGCACGCCGTCGGCGGCGAGGCGCTCCCACAGGTCGACCACATTGCCCTGATAGGCAAGCGACACGGCCTCGTGGCGGCGGCGTGCTTCGGCGGCGCGGGCAAGCATGGCGTCGAGGTCGGTATATACTTCGTCGACCCAGCCCTGGCTGCGGCGTTTCTCCACGGCCTCGGGGTTGATTTCGGCCACGATGGTAACTACACCCGCTATGTTGCCGGCCTTGGGCTGCGCGCCCGACATGCCGCCGAGTCCGGCGGTGACGAAGAGCATGCCGCCGAGGTCTTCGGCACCGGGAGCCATGCGGCGGCGTCCGGCATTGAGGACGGTGATGGTGGTACCGTGGACGATGCCCTGCGGGCCGATATACATATAGGAACCCGCTGTCATCTGGCCGTACTGACTCACGCCCAGCGCGTTGAAGCGCTCGTAGTCGTCAGGCTTGGAGTAGTTGGGAATCACCATGCCGTTGGTCACGACCACGCGCGGCGCCGAGGGCGACGACGGGAACAGCCCCAAGGGATGTCCCGAGTACATCACAAGCGTCTGCTCGTCGGTCATGCGGCTCAGATAGCTCATGGTCAGCAGATACTGCGCCCAGTTCTGGAACACGGCTCCGTTGCCGCCGTAGGTGATGAGCTCGTGCGGATGCTGGGCCACGGCGGGATCCAGATTGTTCTGAATCATCATCATGATGGCCGCAGCCTGACGGCTCCGGGCGGGATAGTCGTCGATGGGACGCGCATACATATCGTAGTCGGGGCGGAAGCGGTACATATAGATGCGTCCGCGCTCGCGCAGCTCGGCGACAAATTCGGGAGCGAGCTCGGCATGCCATTCCTCGGGGAAGTAGCGCAGGGCATTTCGCAGCGCCAGCTTCTCCTGCTCGGGAGTCAGAATGGGTTTGCGGCGGGGAGCATGGCTCACATGGGGGTCCAGAGGCTTGGCCGGGGGCAGCGTTGCCGGAAGCCCCAGGCGTATGAGTTCTTGAAATCGGTCCTTGGTCATGGTAAATAAGGCTTTTCCGCAAAGTTAATACTTTTTCCCGAAAATCACCACACCTGCAAAAACAAAGACAACACAGGAACGTCAGTACATTATATCAACAGCGTCGATTGGCGGCTGCGATTTGAGACGTATGGTCTATCAAAAGTTCTGTGGACGGGGCTAATGGCAACAACAGCGCCGCCGGCTGGGGGCCGGCGGCGCTTATGATGTGGCTGAGTGCGGCGGAGTGTGGTCCGCGTCTTAGAAACTGTTTAAATTTATATGATGCAGATTTTGTGAAGGATTGTCGGATAGATTATTGCTTGTGATGAGGGAGCGTAGCCGTAGCTACGTGACCGAAGAATAAGCGATAAGATACCGACAAGACACTCAAAAGCAAAGTGATATGAATCTTAAACAGTTTCTTAGAACTCGGCGTTGTTGGGAGTGCGGGGGAAGGGGATGACGTCGCGGATGTTGGTCATGCCTGTCACGAAGAGCACGAGGCGCTCAAAGCCGAGGCCGAAGCCGCTGTGGGGCACGGTGCCGAAGCGGCGGGTGTCGAGGTACCACCACATGTCCTTCAT
>JAIDUY010000188.1 GCA_029059965.1 Muribaculaceae bacterium | reverse complement strand
CCCAACTTCTGTCATGCAGGAAGTTGGACTCACCTTTTTATGGTTTAGCGGACAGTAATAATTGATTTATATGTGTTCCGTTATGCCGGAACCTCGCCGAAACGGTTGGGAGCAGGTTCGCTGCCGGTGAGAAGCAGCACCAGATACCAGATGGGGCCGACAAGAGGAATGAGGCTGATGAAAATCCAGCCGCCGCCCTTGCCGATGTCGTGCATACGGCGCACCGAAACGGCCAGACCGGGAAGCAGCACGGCCAGCGAGTAGATCCACGTCACCACCGACACCCATGCAGGCAGCTGCTCGATGCAGCTGATGCCGTAGCCTCCGGCGGTGGCATGGACAGAATCGCGCACCGAGCCCGTGGCGAAGCCAAGGGCGTAGATTGCGACGGTGATTATGATGTTGAGCAGTACGAAGTACCAGTACTCCGAGCGCGATGCGCGCCCGCTGAATGTGGCGTATTTCGAGAATACGCTGCTGATTGCCTGAGAAAAAGTCATAGCTGAAAGTGTTAGAAGTTCTTATGCATTTGCTTGTCTATTATAGAACGTCCGCGCTGGACGGCATGTTCGGCCGGTCCGAAAAGCGGGAGCGAAAAAATTTTGCGGGGAAAGATTTTTTTTGTACCTTTGTGGGCTGAAAATCCGCAATAGGCACTCATAAGAAAGGCCGGCCACACGGCAAAGGTCTTCGCCTCAGCGACTTAACCAATTATTACATTATTAAAATGTACGTAATCGTAGAAATCCAGGGCCAGCAGTTCAAGGCTGAGAAGGACAAGTTCCTCTATGTACACTACCTGGGCGAAAATGCAAAGGACGGCGACACCGTAGAGTTCGACCGTGTACTCCTTGCCGACCTCGACGGCGAAGTTAAAGTAGGCGCTCCCACCGTAGAAGGTGCCAAAGTTGTCTGCACCGTAGAGAAGAACCTCGTGAAGGGCGACAAAGTGATTGTATTCAAGAAGAAACGCCGCAAAGGCTATCGTCGTAAAAACGGTCACCGCCAGCAGTTCTCCAAGATCGTCATCAAGGACATCGTAGCCTAATCAACCTATCTGTCGAACCCAAACCGCTACAGCGTAAACACTAAAGCACTATGGCACATAAAAAAGGCGTCGGTAGTTCCAAGAACGGCCGTGAGTCCGAAAGCAAACGACTCGGCGTAAAAATCTTCGGCGGCCAGTTCGCCAAGGCCGGCAACATCATCAAGCGTCAGCGCGGCACCGTACATCATCCGGGCCTCAACGTCGGCATCGGCAAGGACCACACCCTGTACGCTCTCGTGAGCGGCACCGTAGAGTTCTCCGAAGGACGCAACGGACGCAAGTTCATCAATGTGAAGCCCGTAGAGGCATAAGCATTCCCTCTCTACCCATAACGGGCCAAAGAACCGCCTCGGCAGTTCTTTGGCCCTGTTTTTTTGCGCGGCGGCCAAGACGGGGCGGCAGCGCTGACGCGCCGTTTTGCGCGGTCGGCTTTTTTCGCTATCTTTGCACAACAGACCCATCAAACATTCAAGCATGAAGAGAATACTGATAGCTGGCGCCGCCGCACTGTGCGCGCTCAGCGCCTTCGCCTGGGGCCAGAAAGGCCACGACACCACCGCCGCCATCGCCGAACGGCATCTCACAGCCGCCACCGCCGACTCCGTAGCCGCCATCCTCGACGGCATGAGCCCCGTCTACTGGGCCAACTGGCTCGACAACGCCAGCCACACCCCCGACTACGCCTACACCAAGACCTGGCACTACAAGAACATCGACGCCGGACAGGACTACGACAGCGTGCCCCCGGCACCCCGCGGCGACATCGTCACCGGCCTGCGCGAGCAGATTGCCATCCTGCGCAGCCCCGCAAGCACCCGCTCGCAGAAGAACCTCGCGCTCAAGATAGTAATCCATCTGATGGGCGACCTGCACCAGCCCATGCACATCGGCCATGCCAGCGACCTGGGCGGCAACCGCACGCAGGTGCGCTTCTTCGACTCGGGCACCAACCTGCACTCGGTGTGGGACACCAAGCTGCCCAACGCCGCCCACGCATGGACATACACCGAGTGGACCGACCAGCTCGACCGCGTGCCCGAAAACCGTCAGGCCGAGATAACAGCCGGCGACATCGACGACTGGGCCAAGGAAACTATGGGCATAGCCACGCGCCTGTACGACTTCTTCCCTCCGGGCTCCAAAATCTCATATAACGAAATCGCGGCTTGGACTCCGACAGTCGAACAGCAGTTCCTGCGCGGAGGCCTGCGCCTGGCGAGGGTGCTCAACGGCATCTTCGACCCCGAGAGCGCCGACAAAGCCACTGATTTTTAATTTTTTTAAATAAACCGAGGGCACTCCCCTCGGTTTATTTGTCTAATTTTGTAATTTCAAAGCGGCGGTTCCGGCCGACGCCACTCCAACAGCAATCAAAAAAAACACATCATACAGCAATGGCACAGCAAGATGACGTATTCAAGAAAATCGTGTCCCATGCAAAGGAATACGGTTTCGTCTTCCCCTCGAGCGAAATTTACGACGGTCTTTCGGCAGTATACGACTACGGCCAGAACGGCGTCGAACTGAAAAACAACATCAAGCGCTACTGGTGGGACGCCATGACCCTGCTCCACGAGAACATCGTGGGCATCGACTCGGCAATCTTCATGCACCCCACCATCTGGAAGGCCTCCGGTCACGTCGACGCCTTCAACGACCCTCTGATCGACAACCGCGACTCCAAGAAGCGCTACCGCGCCGACGTCCTCATCGAGGACCATCTTGCCAAAATCGACGATAAAATAGCCAAGGAAGTTGCCAAGGCCGCCAAGCGCTTCGGCGACTCCTTCGACGAAGCCCAGTTCCGCGCCACCAACGGCCGCGTGCTCGAGCTGCAGGCCAAGCGCGACGCCCTGCACGAGCGCTTCGCC
>JAIDUY010000187.1 GCA_029059965.1 Muribaculaceae bacterium | reverse complement strand
AAGTACACCTTCGAGTGCTACTCCGCCGGCTGGAAGGTGACTGTAGATGCTTCGGAAGTCATTCCCTGCGGCCAGTGGAGCCACATCGCCGCCGTGGTCGACGGTTCCACCCGCAAGGCCACCATCTACCGCAACGGCATCGCCGTCGGCGAAGCCCGCTGCATGACCACCGTCGACAATTCCGCCGCCCAGATCCGCATCGGCAAGGACAACGAAAACCTGAGCAGCGGCGACTTTCTGCTCAACACCTTCACCGGCCTTATTGACGAAATCGAGGTATTCGACACCGCCCTCTCCGCAGGCGAGCTGTCGAACCGCCGCGCCGAGAACGCCGCCGACCTCACCATACCCGAATCGCGCTTCGCCGACGACCCCAACCGTCCACGCTTCCACGCCATGCCCGGCGCCAACTGGACCAACGAATGCCACGGCATGACCTACTCCAACGGCCGCTACCACGTCTTCTTCCAGAAGAACGCCAACGGCCCCTACATGGCCCGTCTCCACTGGGGTCACGTATCCAGCGAGAACCTCTACGACTGGCGCGAGGAGAAGATTGCCATCGCTCCGGGCGCATCCTACGACGTCAAAGGATGCTGGAGCGGATGTGTCTTCACCGACGACGCCATCACCGGCGGCAAGCCCAATATCCTCTATACCGGCGTCGACTACGGCCGTGCCGTCATAGCCCAGGCTGCTCCCGCCGACGAAGACCTGACAGTCTGGAACAAGCTTGCACGCAATCCCATCATCAACGGCCGTCCCAGCGGTCTGTCCGACGACTTCCGCGACCCCTATTTCTTCCGCAACGGCGACAAAGCCTACATCATCGTGGGCTCGTGCAAGGACGGCAAAGGCGTCACCACCCTGCACCGCTACGATGCCGGCAGCGGCAACTGGAGCAATAGCGGCGAGCTGTTCTTCAGCGCCACCGCAGCATCGACAGGCGGCTCTTTCTGGGAAATGCCCAACGTGACACGCATGGAGAACGGCAAGTGGCTCTTCACCGCCACTCCCCTCGGCTCGACCTCCGGCGTCCAGAGCCTCTACTGGACCGGCGACATCAATTCCGACGGCACTTTCGCCCCCGACGCCGCCTCGTCGGCTCCCCGCAAGGTCGAGCTGATAGCCCGCGACGGCTTCGGCCTGCTTTCGCCCACCATCTATCAGCATGAGGGCAAGACAATCGCGCTGGGCATCGTGCCCGACAAGCTGCCCGGCGCCGAGAACTACCGTCTCGGATGGGCACACACCTACAGCCTTCCCCGCGAGTGGACCATCGGCGACGACGGCTCGCTGTGGCAGAAGCCTTACGCAGGCCTCGAAGGCATGCGCGGAGCTGTGAACTATGGCGCCACCGACTTCGAACTCAACGGCGAACGCGCCCTCGGCGCTGTCGGCGGCCGTCAGGTCGAGGTGCTCGGCCGCTTCGTCATCGGCAACCAGCCTTTCGGCTTCAATGTGCTCAAGAACAATGTCGGAGCTGCCGAAATACGCTACATTCCCTCCACCAACCAGCTCACCGTCGACCTGCGCAGCCTCAACCGCATCGTCAACGACGGCGGTGTGTTCGACGGTCTGTACCGCGTCATGCTCCCCGAGCGTCCCTCGGCAGGCACAGAGCTTAAGCTCAACGTATTTGTCGACGGCTCCATCCTCGATATCTTCGTAAACGACCGCTGGGCGACATCCATCCGCGTGTTCGTGCGCGACAACGATGCCGACGGCGTCGAGGCCGTGGCTCCCTCGGGTGCTGTTCAGGTGCGCGAACTCCGCGCCTGGAATCTCAGCGCCGACGGCTCGGCAGGCATCTTCGACACTATCGTGGACAACAGCGAGGATTCCGACGCATTGGTCGATGTATTCAACATGATGGGACAGCAGATCTGTAGCGGCGTGCGACGCGCCGAGGCTACCGAAGGCCTGAACCCCGGTATCTATATTGTCGGCGGCAAGAAAGTGATTGTTCGCTGAATCGACTGAACAACTAATACGACAGCGGCTGCCCCGGACGGGACAGCCGCTGTCGTATTATCGGACCCGGGTTCAGCGCACGGCGCAGACGCGCAGGGCAGCCGAGCGGAACAGTTCGCTGAGGGTGGGATGAGCGTGAACAGTGGCGGCTACGGCCTCGGCTGTCAGCCCGTTGGCAATGGCCAGCGTGGCTTCGGCGACAAGGTCGGCGGCGTGGGCGCCAAGGACGTGGCAGCCCGTCAGGCGGTGCGTGTCGTGGTCGTAGACCAGGCGGAGGATGCCGTCGCCCTCGTTTCCTGCAAGTGCCTTGCCGTTCGACGAATAAGGCACCTTGACCGAGGCTCCCTCGATGCTGCCGACGGCGGCAAACTCGGGCTCGGTGAACACCACGGCGGGAATGACCGAGAGATTGACTGGCATGCCGGCTGCACGTCGCGCCTGAGCCTCGGCTGCGTGGGCAAGCATGCACAGACCGTTGACGTCGCCGACGGCATAAACGCCGGGCTCGGCGGTCTCCATTGTTTCGGAATTGACGTCGATGAAGCCGCGGTCGGTGAGCCTGACGGCGGTATTCCCGAGGCCTTCGGGAAGGACGGGACGGCGACCTACGGCGGCGATTACGGTACGGGCGGGAAGCTCTACCGAACCCTTGCGGTTGTGGCACACGACGGTGCCGTCGGAGCGGATTTCGTCAACGGCGGTACCGACGTGGATGTCGATGCCGCGCTTGCGCAGGCGCTGACGAAGCCGTTTGGCAAGGTCGGAATCCATGTTCGGGAGTACTTCGGGGCAAAATTCAACCACGCTGACCTCCAGCCCGAAGCCTGCGAGTACGGATGCGAACTCAAGGCCTATGACGCCGCCGCCCACGATGACGACGGGTCCTTCGGGCAGGGAGTCCATAGCAAGGAGCGCGTCGCTGTCGATGGCCCGGTCGGCTCCCTCGCAGCGTAGCGGTGCCGGCTTTGAGCCTGTGGCGATGACGATGCGCGGAGCCTCATAGAGCTCTCCGCAGGCCTCGATGGTGCGCGGACCGGCAAAACGGGCTTCAGCCTTCACAAGCTCGACATTCCCGAGCAGGGTCCCGACATCGGAGCGCAGCGTGTCGACCGTCTCACGCATATGGGCAATGGCTGTAGCGAAATCGCCGCCTGTGGACGCACAAAGGCACTTTGTGGGTATGCAGCCGCGGTTGAGGCAGGTGCCTCCGAGGCTGTCGCGCTCGAACAGCGCCACGCGCTGCCCTTCGGCGGCGAGGTCGGCGGCGAGGGAGTATCCCCCCGGGCCGCCGCCTATTATCAGGGTGTCGAAAACGCGGGGCTCACTCATGGCTCTGCAGGTCCTTGTAGGTCAGAACGGGTTCGAGAGCCGCGGCGTCCTCGTCGGGATGGCTGGCGGGAGTCTTGTAAGGCGCGTTGCGGACATAGTCGGGGTCGCTTGCCGCACGCAGCGCTATCTCGCGCATGGCCGCGATGAAGGCGTCGAGGGTCTCGGGAGTCTCGGTTTCGGTGGGCTCTATCATCAGACTCTCGTGGAAGAGAAGCGGGAAGTAGATGGTCGGAGCATGGAAACCGTAGTCTAACAGACACTTGGCTATATTCAGCGTGGTGATGCCGGTGCTCTTGTCGCGCAGACCGTCGAAGACGAACTCGTGCTTGCACGGGCCGGGAACAGGCAGTTCGTACAGGTCCTTTAGAGCGTTCATGACGTAGTTGGCGTTCAGTGTGGCCAGCGGGCCGACCTGAGCCAGTCCGTCCGGACCGAGCGTCAGGATATATGCCAGAGCCTTGACGAAGACCGTATAGTTGCCCAGCCACGAGCTTATGCGGCCGAAGGCGTCGGGCGTGCACTCGACTTCGAGGCTGCCGTCGGCGAGCTCCACTACCCTTGGATTGGGCAGGAACTTCTCGAGTCCGGCACGTACGCCGACAGGGCCTGCGCCGGGACCGCCACCGCCATGCGGCGTAGAGAATGTCTTGTGCAGGTTGATGTGCATCACGTCGAAGCCCATGTCGCCGGGACGCGCCACACCCAGCATGGGGTTGAGGTTGGCGCCGTCGTAGTAGAGCAAGGCTCCGGCCTCATGCACCAGGCGTGCAATCTCGGGAATGTTTTTCTCGAACATGCCCACGGTGTTGGGGTTGGTCATCATCAGGGCGGCCACGGTGCCGTCGAGCTTGGCGGCAAGGTCGGCCACGTCGACGGTGCCGTCCGGCAGACTGCCCACCTCGACAATCTCGAATCCGGCCATGGCGGCGCTGGCGGGGTTGGTGCCGTGTGCGCTGTCGGGAACGAGGACGCGGGTGCGCGTCTCCTCGCCGCGGTCGAGGAAGTAGCGGCGGATGACCATCAGGCCGGTGTACTCGCCGTGCGCTCCGGCAAAGGGATTGAGCGTGAACTCGGCCATGCCTCCGATTTCGGACAGAGCCTTCTCGAGGCAGCGGTAGACTTTCAGCGCTCCCTGCACGCTTGCGGCGGGCTGACGCGGATGCAGGTTGGCGAGTGCCGACGCGGCCACCATGGCTTCGTTGACCTTGGGGTTATACTTCATCGTGCACGAGCCCAGGGGATAGAAGCCCGTATCGACGCCGAAGTTGTTGTTCGACGAATTGGTGTAGTGGCGCACCACCGTGGGCTCGTCCACCTCGGGGAGCGCGGCGGGCGCCGTGCGAGTGAGCTCTGCGGAGAGCTCGACTCCGGGGTAGTGATATTCGGGAAGGTCGACGCCGCACCGTCCGGGTTTCGAATAGTCGAAAATAAGCTTGGAATACAGTTCGCTGTTCATGGTGCGGTCAGTCTTTGAAAAGTTCTACATAGCGGTCGATGTCGGCCGGTGAACACATCTCGGTGACAGCCACGAGGATGGCATCGTCGGCAATCTTCACGCCGGCCAGAATTCCGGCCTCGGCGGCACGGCGCAGCACGGTGTCGGCGTCGAGCGGCTCCACGATGTCAAGTGCGAACTCGTTGAGGAAGGGTTTGTCGGGATAGCGCATCCTGAACTTGCCCGTTTCGCACAGGCGCGACGCGAGGACGCGGGCGCCTCCGGCTCCGAGCTCGTTGACACGCCTGAGTCCGTCGGGGCCCATAAGCGACAGATACACTGCCGCATGGAGCGTCATTATGCCCTGATTGGAGCAGATGTTGGACGTGGCCTTGTGACGGCGTATATGCTGCTCGCGAGCCTGAAGGGTGAGCACGAACACACGGTTGCCGTTGCGGTCGACGGTGGCTCCGACGATTCGTCCGGGCATCTTGCGCATGAGCTCGCGGCGGCAGCACAGGTAGCCGAGGCCGGGCCCGCCGTAGTTTAGCGGCATGCCGAGGCTCTGGGCCTCGCCGCAGGCGATGTCGGCACCCCATTCGCCGGGAGTGCGAATCATGCCGAGGGCCGAGGCGTGGCAGTTCATCACAAGGAGCGCCTTGGCGGCATGCACCTCGTCGGCCAGTCCGGCATAGTCCTCGAGAATACCGTAATAATTGGGCGATGCCACAATCACGGCGGCAACGTCGCCTGCGCCGAGGGTGCGGCGCAGTACCTCGCGGTCGGTCACACCGGCATCTTCGGGAATTACCTCGATGGTAATGCCCGAAGCCGAGGCGTAGGTGGCAAGTACCTGAGCCACAGCCGGGTCGACTGTGGCCGAAAGGAGTACGCGACGACGGCGACGCACGCTTGCCACGGCCATATTCATGGCTTCGGCGGTTGCGGTGGCGCCGTCGTAGATTGATGCGTTGCTGATGTCGAGACCTGTCAGCGAGCTCATCATACTCTGATACTCGAAGATGTACTGGAGCGTACCCTGCGATATTTCAGGCTGATAGGGGGTATAGGCCGTGGCAAACTCGCTGCGCGAGCATATTGCCGTGACGGCCGCGGGCGTGTAGTGGCGGTAGAAACCTGCGCCGGCAAAACAGGTCATGGGCCTGTTTGCGGTGGCGATACCTTCGAACCAGCGTTCGAGTTCGGGCTCGGTCATGGCTTCGGGGAGCCTGTAGGGAGCCTTGAGGCGCAGCTGCGGAGGCACGTCGGCGTACAGTCCGTCGAGGGTCTCCACGCCGCAGCTCTCGAGCATACGCCGGATGTCGTCAGGCGTATGGGGCAGATAGCGGTGTGCTTTCATAGGCACTTGGGAATCAATGGGCCTGTTCGGCGCAGTACTTGGCATATGCCTCGGCGTCCATGAGCTTGTCGAGCTCGGCGGGATCCTTGATTTCTACTTTGACAATCCAGGCTTCGAGAGGAGCGTTGTTGATGAGGCGGGGGTTGTCGGCGAGCTCTTCGTTGACTTCGAGCACCTCGCAGGTCACGGGCATGAAGAGGTCGGAGGCAGCCTTGCGGCTCTCGACAGCGCCGAATTCATCGCCGGCGTCGAACTCGTCGCCTTCTTCGGGAACGTCTACGTAGGTAACAACGCCGAGCTGGGAGGCAGCGTATTCACTGATGCCGACATAGCCGGTGTTGCCGTCGATGCGGATATATTCGTGGGAGGGAAGATAGAGGATGGTTTCCATGGTCTGTTTATTTCTTGTAGTTAGGTGTATAGAAGCGTTTTTTGATTACGGTGGCGGGGATGAGGCGACGGCGTACGCGCACCTGCAGGTGCGAGCCAAGAGGAGCATAGCGGGCGTCGACGAGCGCCATGGCGATGTTGCGGCCGAGTGTGAGGGAGTTGTAGCCGGTGGTTATGTAGCCCACGACGGCGCCGTCCATGTCGAGCACCTCGAAGCCGTGGCGCGCCGTGGCTGCGCCATCGAGTTCGAGGCCGACGAGCTTGCGCAGAGGGCCTGTGGCCTTCTGTTCGGCAAGGGCGTCGCGGCCGATGAAGCCGCCGGGCTTGTCGAGCTTGACGAACATTCCGAGTCCTGCCTCAATCGGAGTGATGTCCTCGGCGAGTTCGTCGCCGTAGAGCGGCAGTCCGGCCTCGAAGCGCAGAGTGTCGCGGCATCCGAGACCGCAGGGGCTTACGCCGTCGGCCATGAGCCTGTTCCACAGGTCTACAATCATGCCTTCGGAAGCATAGATCTCGAAGCCGTCCTCGCCTGTGTAGCCGGTGCGGCTGATGACAACGGGCACGCCGTTGTCGGAGCTGTCGGGCAGCACGGTGAAGTTGTAGAACTTCATGGCCGATAGGTCGGTATCGAAGTAGCCTTCGAGCACTTTCTCGGCATCGGGGCCCTGCACGGCCAACTGGCCGTAGTCCTTGCAGCGGTCGATGACCTCGACATCATATCCGGCGGCATTGGTGCGCACCCAGTCGACATCCTTTTCCGCATTGGAGGCATTTACCACCAGCAGGAACTTTTCGGCCGACACGCGGTAGACGAGCAGGTCGTCGACGGTTCCGCCGTCGGGACGGCACATCATTCCATATGCCACACCGCCGTCTTCGAGGGCTGCGGCGTCGTTGGTGAAGATATGGTTTACAAAGGCGAGTGCGTCGGGGCCTTTGACAACTATCTCGCCCATATGCGACACGTCGAACACGCCGGCATGAGTGCGCACGGCAGTGTGTTCGGCATCGAGTCCTTTATACTCGATGGGCATGTCGTAGCCGGCGAATGGCGCCATCTGCGCCCCGAGAGCCACGTGGGCGTCGTAGAGACATGTTTTCTTGTTTTCCATGGTGGTATGCTTTCGGTTGGAGTTTTTTATTCAGTCTATAAGAACGTCGGCGAAGGCCTCGCGGTTGAGCCCTGCGACGGCTTTGGCGGGGTCGGCGGCGGCGAGGGCATCGAGGATGGCACCGCGCGCATAGGGTACGCC
>JAIDUY010000186.1 GCA_029059965.1 Muribaculaceae bacterium | reverse complement strand
GTGGGGCACGGTGCCGAAGCGGCGGGTGTCGAGGTACCACCACATGTCCTTCATGGGGATGTTGAGCTCCTCGATGCGTGTCATGAGCTTGCCATAGTCGGCCTCGCGTTCGCTGCCGCCGATGATTTCGCCGATTTTGGGGAAGAGCACGTCCATGGCGCGTACGGTGCGGCCGTCCTCGTTCTGCTTCATGTAGAAGGCCTTGATGTCGCGAGGATAGTCGGTGAGGATGACGGGCCTGCGGAAGTGCTCCTCGACGAGGTAGCGCTCGTGCTCGCTCTGGAGGTCGGTGCCCCAGTCGACGGGGAATTCGAACTTGTGGCCGGAAGCCTTGAGGATTTCGATGCCTTCGGTGTAGGTGAGGCGCACGAAGTCGTTGTGGAGCACGAACTCGAGGCGCTCGACGAGATCCTTGTCGAAGTGCTCGGCGAGGAAGTCGATGTCGTCGCGGCAGTTTTCGAGGGCGTAGCCGATGCAGTACTTGACGAAGTCCTCGGCCAGTTGCATGTTGTCGGCGATGTCGAAGAATGCCACTTCGGGTTCAATCATCCAGAACTCGCTCAGGTGGCGGGGCGTGTTGGAGTTCTCGGCACGGAATGTGGGACCGAAGGTGTAGATGGCGCCAAGGGCTGTCGCTCCGAGCTCGCCCTCGAGCTGACCGCTGACGGTGAGCGCCGTGGGCTTGCCGAAGAAGTCCTTGGAGTAGTCTATGGCGCCTTCCTCGGTGCGGGGAAGCTTGTCCATAGGCAGAGTGGTTACCTGGAACATGGCGCCTGCGCCCTCACAGTCGCTGGCTGTGATGAGCGGGGTGTTGAGGTAGAAGAAGCCCCGTTCCTGGAAGAACTTGTGGATGGCGAAGGCAAGGGCGCTGCGAATGCGCAGGATGGCACCGAAAGTTGCCGTGCGGGGGCGCAGGTGTGCCTTCTCGCGGAGGAATTCGAGGGTATGTCCTTTTTTCTGAAGGGGATATTCGTTGGGGTCGGCAGTACCGAACACCTCGAGGGTATCGGCCTGCACCTCGCATGTCTGGCCTTTGCCCATGGATTCGACCAGGCGGCCTGTCACATGGATGGACGAGCCGGTGGTGACGGCACGGAGGCTGTCTTCGCTGAACTTGCCCAGGTCGAACACAATCTGAAGGTTTCGCACGGTGGAGCCATCGTTGAGGGCCACGAACTGTACGTTCTTGTTGCCTCGGCGGGTGCGGACCCAGCCCATCACGCTCACTTCAGTCCCGATGAGAGCGGGCTGAAATATATCGACAATTTTGGTGCGTTTCATTCTTGCTTAAGCTGTTGTATATTTGGTCGGCAAAGATAGTGAAAATATTGCAAAAACGCAAAATCTCAGAGAGTCCGGCCCTCGAAGTCGCCGATTCGGCGGCGCCAGTCGTCGTCGATGGGCTTCGGGGTGCGGGTCGCGGGGTCGAACTGGACCATGACATTGCGCACGGTGGCGTGGACCTTGCGGCCTCCGCGGCTTACGACGCGCTGCTCCAGCACAAGCGAGCTCGTGCCTATGGAGGCCACGGCGGTGAGCACCTCGACGTCGTCGGAGGGCACTATCTGCTCGATGAACTCGCAGTGTATGCTCGCAATGACCAGCCCTGCGGCGGCAGGGTCGAAGGGTCCGTCGAGAAACTGCGTGAAGTAGGCCACCTTGGCCACGTCGCAGTACTGCAGGTAGGCGCCGTTGTTGGCGTGGCCGAACATATCGAAGTCGTTGAAACGCACCTGAACCGCCGTGCGGTGGCGGAATTCGAATCCCGGGTTGGGTATTTGGTATGACATATGCTTATGTTTTGTCTGTCTGGTCTAATGAATTGCAACGTTATCCACAAGGTCCTCGCCGACAATCTCGTTGATGCGCTCGCGCAGGGTGTCGCGCGAGTAGCCGAGCTCCTCTTTCAGCGCCGCCGAGTTGAGATAGACGTGCAGGGTGCGTCCGCGGAGCACGACGCATCGTGTGAAGGCGGCGATGTGCTGCCCGGCCACGAGCGGCCATGCCGACTCGGCGGTGTGGCGCTGCAGCTCGGGGCGCAGGCCTGTGCGGGCCACCATGTCCTCCATAATCTCGCCTATGGCGCGGGGGTGTGTACGTCTCATAGCTGTGTGAATATTCCGTTTTCCACCGTCCACAGCCTCGACGGGGCACCCGTGCCGCTGATTTCGCGCACGGTCTCGTCAAGATGGCGGCGGTTGGTGTCGGTGATGAAAATCTGTCCGAAGGAAGCGCTGTCGGCCACGGTGGCGATGATGCGTTCCACGCGGCGGGCGTCGAGCTTGTCGAAAATATCGTCGAGCAGCAGCAGGGGGCTGATGCCCAGGTCGCGGCGCAGCAGCTCGTACTGGGCGAAGCGCAGCGCCGAGGTGTAGGTCTTGGTCTGTCCCTGCGATGCGATGCGCCGCACGGGGGCGCCGTCGAGGGTCATCTCGATGTCGTCGCGGTGCGGACCCGAGGCGGTGTAGCCCAGGATGAGGTCACGCTTTCGCGAGGCTGCAAGCTTGTCGGCGATGGCGCCGGGCTGTCCGGCATTCTCGCGCAGCGAGGGCGCATAGGCCAGCGCGGGGAGCTCGCCGTCGGCAATGCCTGCGTAGTATCTGCGGAACACCGGTTCGAGCGCCTCGATGCAGGCGGCGCGACAGCGGCAGACGTAGGTGCCTGCGGCATCCATCTGCAGCTCGAGGGCCTCGTAGAGGGCGCTGTCCTCGCTTTCGGCGCGCAGCAGGCGGTTGCGCTGCTCCATGGCGTCGCCGTAGCGCACGAGGGCGTCGAGGTAGCGCGGGTCGCTCTGCGATGCAATCTGGTCGACGAAACGGCGCCGCTCGGAGGGCTCGCCGGCAGTCAGCTCCATGTCGGCGGGCGACAGGAGCACCAGGGGGAAGGCGCCGATGTGGTCGGCGAGGCGTTTGTATTCCTTACCGCTGCGCTTGAAGCTCTTGCGCCGCCCGGGGCGTATTGCGGCCGCGAGGTCCTCGTCGAGTCCCCGGCGTCCGTAGCGTCCCGAGGCCATGGCGAAGTCCTCGCCGCGGCGTATGAGCTGGCTGTCGGTCACGCCCGTGAAGCTCTTGCAGAAGCTCAGCAGGTAGAGAGCGTCCAGCAGGTTGCTCTTGCCCATGCCGTTGTTGCCCAGAAAGCAGTTGATTTTGGGCGAGAACTCCAGCGAGGCCGAGGCGATGTTCTTGAAGTTTGTCAGCGACAGCGATTTGAGAATCATGCTCTTATCGGTTGAAAAATTCGTTGAAGAAGAGGAGCTGATAGAGCACGGCGTTGTTCCAGTACTTCCACGAGTGTCCTCCGGGGCGCGAGGTGTAGTCGTGGGGCACACCGGCCTCGAGGAGGTCGCGGTGCAGCTGCTCGTTGACTCCGGCGAAGAAGTCGTCGGCGCCGCAGTCGATGCTCAGTGCGAGGTCGGCGGCCTTTATCCGGTCAATCATCGTGGCCACGGTAGCCTGGTCCCACACCTCGGGATTCTGCTCGCGGGGTCCGAGAATCTCGGCTATCTTCCATCGCTCGGCGAAGGGGCGGATGTCGACGGCGCCGCTGATGGTGCCCGCCGCGCCGAAGAGCTGCGGATGGCGCGCGGCGAGGCGGTAGGCGCCGTGGCCGCCCATGCTGAGGCCGGCGACGGCACGCTTGGCGCGGCTGTCGACGGTGGGATAGTTGCGGTCGATGTAGGGCACGAGTGTCTGCGTCATGAAGGTCTCTATCTGCTGGTCGGGCTTGCCGGTGGCGTCGAAGTACCAGGTGTTGCCCACGCCGGGGGTGACGATGACCATGCCGTATTCGTCGGCGAGCTCGCCGATGCGGGGCTGATGACCGTACCAGTTGTCGGCGTCGCCGCCGTATCCGTGCAGCAGGTAGACCGAGGGATAGCGCGCGCCGGCCTCGCCGTCGGGAACGATGACGAGGGCGGGCATGGGATGGCCGAGGCCGGGACCGCTCACGGCGATGGTGTCGACCGTGTAGGCCGAAGCGGGCAGGATGCTGCCGACGACAGCCAACAGAGCCGGTATAAGACTTTTAAATACGTTTTTCATAGTCGTTTATGATAAGTGTTCAGTTTTCGTCGGCTTCGGCTTCCGGGATGCGGAATATGGAGAAATTGACCGAGCCGTAGGCGCGGTGCTCGCTGAAGTGCGGCAGCGCCGAGAAGTCGTACTTCTTCGAATGCTCCATCACGAAGACGGCGCCGGGATTGAGCATGCCCGACTCCAGCACCTTGCCGGGGATTTCGCCGAAGCCGTCCATGTCGTAGGGAGGGTCGGCGAAGACCAGGTCGAAGCGTCCGCCGCACGATTCGATGAAGCGAAGGGCGTCGCCGCGGACAAGATTCAGGTTGTCGTCGCCGAGCTCGCGGGCGACCTTGGCGATGAACTGCTGCTGGGTACGCGCTTTCTCGACGGCTGTCACCGAGGGGCAGCCGCGCGAGAGGAACTCGAAGCTCACGGCACCGGTTCCGGCAAAGAGGTCCAGGGCGCGACACTCCTCGAAATCGACTATGTTTTCGAGCACGTTGAATATGTTCTCGCGCGCGAAGTCGGTGGTTGGGCGCGCCGTGATGTTGACGGGCACATCGAAACGACGTCGTCCGTATTTGCCTCGTATTATTCGCATAAAGGTAGTATTACAAGTGGGAACGGGGCGTCCATGGCGTCGCCACCGGCGCGATAGGCCGCAGAGGGGAAGATGACGGGGAGCACCGAACGGACGTAGCGTCTGAGGGTGGGCGACAGAGACTCGCGTCGGCGACGGTCGCCGCAGAGCAGCAGTTCGTCGGTCTCGACGGCGAAGCGGTTGGCGCCGATGGTAGCGAGGATGAAGTAGAGGGCGTCGTTATCGGTGGCAGCCTGCCGCGTGGCGAGCGTCAGCAGACGCCCGTCGGCTCCGAAGGCCACTATGTCGATGCTCTCCATGCCGTTGAAGTGCACGAAGGTCTTGCCGCAGTTGCCCATGGCCGACTTTCGGCCGAAGTAGCGGGCGAGCACACCGATATGGCTGTGCAGCCGCGGGTTGCGGAAGGTGCGCGCAAGGAAGTTGGCCGTGTCGGAGGGCAGCGACCACATCACGGCGGCCTCGCAGTCGGGCAGCGTGTCGGTGCGCAGGGTGTCGCTGTCGCCGACTATGCCGGCGCACTCGGCGGCGGCCATGCGTCCGCCCTCGTCCAGAACATCGGGAACGACGGTGAAGGCACCCGTGCGCACCACCACGTCCACCCGGCCGAAGTCGCTCAGCAGGGCCGGCACGGAGTAGACGGCTTCCTCGAGCGCCGCAGTCGGATTGGCGGCGAGGGGGTCGAGGGGCAGGGCGAAATTGAGCAGGGCGCTGTCGTCGACAGTCGAGCGGGCAAGCGCCCTGAGCATGTCGCCTCCGGTCTCGACGGCCAGACGCCAGTAGCGCGGGCGGTCGATTATGTTCTGTGGCTTCGTTTCGCTGTTCATATCAGCCACAAAGTTAGCAAAAAATTGCGGAATGCGTTCAGGCTTCGCGCAGATAGTTCAGCAGTCCGTCGACGATGGCGGCCGCCAGACGCTTGCGGTATTCGGGGTCGGCGAGCAGCTCCTCCTCAGGAAGCGAGGACATGAAGAGCACCTCGACAAGGGCGTTGGGATACTCGGTGGGCTGGTTGAGGGCGAAGTTGAAGTTGCCTGTCAGGCCGAAGTCGGCGACTCCGAGTCCGAGCACGGCCTGATGGAGGCACGAGGCGAGGGCGCGGTTGGCCAGATGCTTGTAGTAGCAACTTGTACCCATGGGTATCAGCGGGTTGCCCGACGAATTGTTGTGGACGCTGATGGCGAGGTCGACATTGCCTTCGAGCCATATGCGCTTGCGTTCGGTCATCGAGGGGCCTGTGTCGCCGTCGCGCGTCAGCACCACATTGGCGCCCATGCCGCGGAGGATGCGGGCCATCTCGAGGACGATGTCGAGGTTGACTTCCTTCTCGTTGAGGCCGGAGGGCGACCATGCGCCGGGATATGGTCCGCCGTGGCCTGCGTCAAGGCCGATGGTTAGGTCGGAGATGGCGAGCGAGGCGGGACGGTGGCGCACGTCGACAACGAGCGAATTACCTTCGTAATGAATGGCATAGCCCCACTGGCTGCGGTCCTTGAGGCGAAGCACCAGCGTCAGCGCGTCCGATTCGTCCTGACGGAAGTCGACGTAGTCCACGATGCCGGTCTCGCCGCGCTGTGTAATCCAGTTGGAATTGTTCATGGCGCCGAATACCTTGACGCATATCGTGTTGGGGTCTATTTCCGTCCATGCCTGATAGGGCAGGCGCTGAGGCAGCGACAAAGTCAGACGGTCATTTCTGCCGACGGAGGCAAGTGATGCGCTGCCCGTGTTGACGAGGTTGTGCCCCTGTCCGCCCTCGGCGACATAGCTTTTGGGGACGAATGCGAATCCGTTCTCGCCGAGACGCACACGGTAGAGGCCGCCTACTTCGGCAGTCGCCGTCAGGGGAATGTCGGCGTCGATATAGCCCATCTTGGAGCCGCCGAGGCGGTCGCCGCCGTTGCCGTACTGCAGGTATGCGCCGGGGAGAGTCACCAGGCGGAGGGGCTCGTCGAACTCGACTGTCGCCTGTCGCTCCAATGTTCCGGTGATGCGCGGCACGTAGACGAGGCGCACATTCTCGACGGCGGTCTCGCCGCCCTTGCTGACGCTGACCTCGAAGAAATTCTCGCCCTCGACGAGGTTCACCTCGCGTCCGAAGCTGCCCGTGCGGTAGACGTGGCAGTCCTCGCCGCCGATTCTGGCAGTGGCGCCGGGAGCGGTGACACCGATGATATATTCGCGGGCCGAGCTGACGGTGTCGGTTCGGCGGTCGCCGGTCCATATTTTCAGGGGAACGTCGGCATAGGCCGAAACGGAGGCCGCGGCGAAAAGCGCGGCAAGCAAAATTCGTGTCTTATGTATCATGGCAGTTGTTTTATGTAGTGTTCGACAGCTCAGGCAAGTACGACTTCGATGTGGTGCAATAGCGCGGTTTCTTTCTATCGGCCACTAAATTTCATCTTATGTAACGGGCCTTACCGTAACTGTCGTTACAAAATTAATGTTTTTATTCGGAACACCCAAAATTGCAATGTGCTTTCGCCTTAGCTGCAACTTGCGGCAGAGGGCTATAGACGCGAAAGAGGCCGCACTGATGCACGGCCTCTTTCGCTTTATGAAGTATAGGGAAATTTATTCGTCCCAGGTGCATTCCACGGGTTCGAACTGGCCGGGACCGCTGACACGGAATGTGGCGGTGGCGGGCAGTGTGGCCGAACCGGTGTAGTAGTAGAAGTTGATGATGTAGTGAACATCGGCGCCTTCGACAGGCTTGGCGTCGGAGTGGAGCGTTGCGAGCGCGCCGGGCATTACCTCGTTCATGAATCGGCTCTTCTCGAGGGCTACGATTTCCTCGTCGGTCATGGGATCGTACTCGGCTCCGTACTGAGCGCGGGCGGCCGAAGCGCGGAGGTCGACGTTGCCCTGGTAGGCCGAAGTACCGGAGTAGTACTCGTTGTTACCGTAGGAGCTTACGTAGAAGAGACCGCTCTTGATGTTGGTGTCGCCCAGGGGAACGCAGATGTTCTCGAATACCCAGTCGACGCAAGCCTGGTAGTAAAGCGAGCTGACGGGCTGGTTCTTGCCTGCGGGCAGATTGATGGTGACGTCAGGACTGTAGACCCAGCCGTTGGAGGTGCACACGAACTGCTCGGTCACGGCCTCGACATTGGTCTGTGCCACCCATTCGGTGCCGTTGAATACATACTTGGTGCAGTCATAGCTCGAGCTGCCGCCGGCGTAGTGCATCCAGACAACGTACTTGTAGTCGTCCTCGGCCGCATAGGGGAAGTTGCGCGACAGATAGATGCTCAGGAAGGGTTCATTGGTGCTGAGGTTGGGATGGCTCTGACCCATCTCGGTGTAGTCGGCGGGCTGGAGCACAACGAAGTTGGCGGGCACCACCCACTTGTCGTTCTCGTAGTGGTAGATGGCTGTGCGGTCGACAACGGGCACGTTGGCGGCGGCGCGCATGGCGGGAGCGTTTGCGCCCATTACGCCAGTGACGGTGAGGTTCTTGACTTCCCAAGTGCCGCTCTTGCCGTCCTCGCTGACATACTTGAAGGCGAACTGCATCTTCGAGCCTGCGAAAGCGTCGAGGTTGACGTCGCCGCTGGGGCCGAAGGTCCAGCTGGTGTTGTCGGTATACTCGGGGATGATAATCTGAGTCCACGATGTGGAGCCGGACTTGCGTCCCCAGAGGGTGCAGTTTGCGCGGGCGAACTCGGCGTCGGGGAATTTGTTGACCACGTGCTCGAAGTTCATCACAGCCGAGGTCACACCGCTGAGGTCGATTTCAGGCGAGATGAGCCACGACTCGGTTGCATAGCTCGTGCCGTTGGAGAAGGCCGAAGCCTTTGCGCCGTAGTTGGCGCCGCCCCAGCTCCATACATAGGTGAGGTCGGCGGGCATGAGCTTGTTGTCGATGGTGAAGGCGCCGAGGTCTTCGGTGAAGGACTGGGCGAAGATTTCGACCGGACCCGAAGGCTGGGTAGCACCGCCGAATACGGGCTCCTGGGTGGCGAGCTTGTAGTTCACAACGGCGTAGGTTCCGTCGTTGGCATCGCCTTCGTCAAGAAGGAACTCGGGCAGATAGTCGGCAGCGGGCTTCGAGGGTGCGAAAGCGTTGACGTAGTTCTCGTCGCTTTCCCACACATAGTCCACATAGAAGGAACCGGGCACGGTGAAGTTCTGGGCACCGGTGGCTTCGGCGACGATTTCGTCGGTGGCAGCGGTCTGGTTGTAGGTCAGCTTCACGGCAGAGCCCTGTGTGAGGGTAAAGTAGGGGAAGTCTGCCGAACCCAGGAAAGCGGGCACGTACTTCGAGGCGGGAGCCTCGGGAGTGAAGCACTTCTTGGAGCCCACTGCCGCGAGGGCAGCTGCTCCTTCTTCGCCGGCAAGAGCCACGTTGGTGCTGTTTGCGGCAATCTTGGAGTAGTTGTCGGCAGTGAGTGTGTACTCGATGGTCTGGACCTGGGTCGTGGGCTGATCCTCGATGGCGTCGAAACCGTCGAGCTTGTCGTTCCACGAGTTTTCGTCGCAGGCGGCGGCGCCGCAGGCAATTGCTGCGGCAAGCAGCGCGCGGAAATATGATTTGTGGTTCATAGTAATTTCTTTGTTAGGATATTGCCTTTATGCTTAGAAGTTTACGCGGAACTTCATGGAGTAGGTACGGCCGAAGGAGTAGAATACACCGTAGATGTTTTCCCAGTTTGCATCCTCGGCGGAGTTGCTCCATGCGTCGACTACGTAGTTGTAGTTGAACAGGTTGTGCACGTTGCCGTAGATAGTGGCGCGCACACCGCCGAGCTTGAAGCTGTAGGATGCGCTCAGGTCGAGCTGGTTGCCCCAGGGAATTCTCCAGGGCTTGGCGACGTTGATTTCGGTGTTGAAGCTGGGGGTGCTGACGCTGTAGTCGGAGTAGTTGCGGTCGTTCACCTTCCAGTCGGCGCCGATGCGGAAGCCTTCGAAGGGACGGAAGGTAGCACCGATGGCGGCGGTGGTCTGTGCGGAACCGCCCACGCGTACACCCTTCTGGTTGAGGACGCCCCATGCGTGGTCTTCGGCCATGACGCCGGAGGCGAGGTCACCCTTCATGTTCTTCAGGGGCTGGCCGAGCTGGTTGTAGAAGTAGCCCTTGGCGTTGCTGTCCCAGATGTAGCTGCCAAGCGACACCATACCGGTGATTTCGAGCCACTTGGTGGGCACGAAGGTGCAGTTGAACTCGATACCCATGTGGCGGGCGTCGACGCCGGTGAGGTTCATGGCGTAGCGGTCGCCTGCGTGGGGACCCTGCTCGATTGTACCGCCGCGGACAGCGGTCTTGTCGATCCACTTGGTGTAGTAGCCGTTGAGGGTTGCCGAGAAGTAGCGGCTGCGGAAGTTGTAGCCGGCCTCTACGGAGAATACCTTTTCGTTCACGGGGTCGGGGTTGGTGGCGTTGGAGGTAGCCTGCTGCAGGAAGACGCCGTTGGCGAAGAAGGGAGCGCGGCTGATGTAGCCGATGTTGAAGAAGGCGTTGTTATGACGGTCGAAGTTGTAGTTTGCGCCGAACTTGGCTGTACCGCCGAGGAAGTTGTAGACGCCGGAGTGGGAGTGCTCTTCGTCGTAGTAGAAGTGGTCGATACGCTCGTAGCCGGTGTTGCTCAGCGAGCCGGAGAGCACGAGGGTGAGTCGCTTGTCCAAGAGGTTGAGCTCGCCCTGCACGTAGGCGCCTTCCTGGTTGGTGCGGCCTTCGTAGTCGCGGTAGACGACGTCACCCACGCCGAGTTTCTCGTATTTCCAGTTGGGGTCGGCGGCAGCGGCGTTGTAGGCGGGATTCACGCCCTTACGGGAGCTGTCGTCCATGAAGTATTCACCGTCGTAGAGGTCGATGATCTTGTTGTTGTGGTAGCCCACGTAGTAGCGGAGGTCGATACCGGCAAGGAAGTTGAGCTTGCCGTCCCAGAAGCGGTTCTGATAGGTCGAAACGAGGCCGTACCAGTTGTGCGAGTTGTTGCTCTGCGACATCACCATGTTCGAGCCGGTCTCGCTGGCGGCGTTCATTTCCTGGATGGCAGCGTAGTCGAATGTGCCGTCAGCGCAGCGGAAGAGGGTGTTGACCGAGCCGTTGGAGGCGCCGTACCAGCTTGAGTTGCTGTAGTTGCCGCGACCCTGGCCGCTGTAGCCGCCGCCTTTGGCGAGCGATACGTAGACGGTGCTGGAGAGGCTGCTCTTCTTGTCGATCTGCCAGATGTGAGCCAGCGAAATCTGAGGCTTGTGGTAGGTGTTGCGGTTGGAGGAACGCACCTGACCGTGGCGGTCGTAGCCGAAGGTGGCGTTGTAGATATAGGGGCTTTCGCTACCCATTACGCGCTTGGCGTAGGTCTGATAGTTGATGATGCTCAGACCGTCCTTGTTGCCGCGCTTGTTATGGGTCTGGGGAGCGCCGAAAGCGGTGAGCGACAGCTGATGGCTGTCGTTGATACGCTTGGAGATGTTAACGAAGTAGCTGTAGGAGTTGAAGTTGGTGCCCTGGACGTAGCCGTCGCCCCACTTGCGGGAGCCCTGCACGGTGATTGCCCAGCCGTTCTTCATGAGGCCGGTGGAAACCTTGGCGCCCATGTTGTTCATGCCGTCGTTGCCGAAACCGTACCATACGTTGCCGCCGCGCTCGGCGTCAAGGCTCTGCGTGGTGATGTTGATGGTACCGCCGATGGAGGGAGCGGAGAGAACCGCAGCACCGAGACCGCGCTGGGTCTGGATGTTGGAAGCTACGTCGCCGAGGCCTGCCCAGTTGCTCCAGTACACCCAGCCGCCTTCCATGTCGTTGACAGGGATACCGTTGACGAGCACAGCGACGTTGGCGCTCTGGAAACCGCGCATGTTGATTTTGGCATCGCCGAAACCGCCGCCGTCCTTGGTTGCCCATACGCCGGGGGTTGTGTTCAGAATTTCAGGGAGTTCCTGAGTACCGAGCTTGACATCAATCTCGGCCTTGCTGACCTGAGAGACGGCTACAGGCGTCTGACGGGTGCGGGCAAGGCTTTGTGTCACGACAACGTCGTTGAGGACCTCGTTCGAGGGCTGGAGCGCGATTGTGCCCATCTGGGGGCGCACTGCGGCAGTCTTGCTCTGATAGCCCACGTAGCTGATTGTGAGGGTCGGAGTTCCCTCGGGTACGCGGACATCGAAGCGTCCGTCCAGATCGGTCGTACCGAGGGCGGCGCCATCGGTGATAACGACGCTGGCGCCGATAATCGGCTCGCCGGCCTCGTCTACAACCGTACCTTTACAATTGATGGTGGCAGCGGCTGCGAAGGCTATCGCCTGTGCCAGCCACACCACGAGAATCATAGAGAATAGTCGTCTCATTGCAATATGTGATTTGGATGATTGTTTTGACGCCACAAAGTTAGTCAAATTTTTTCATCTTTTTCACATTTCAGCCCGACTTTTAGCAATAATTTATCAACAGAGCGTCTAAAGCCTGCCCGCTATGATTCTTTAGAGCCGGTTCCCCAATATTTGTTAACGCTGGGGCGGTCAAGCGTCGTGCAGATGTGTTCGCGCAGTGAGGGA
>JAIDUY010000185.1 GCA_029059965.1 Muribaculaceae bacterium | reverse complement strand
GTAAACCTCACTGTTAAGGAAGTTAACGAACTCGCCCAGATCCTCAAGGACGAATACGGCATCGAACCCGCAGCTGCAGCAGTAGCTGTTGCCGCTGGCCCCGCAGCCGGTCCCGCAGCCGAGGAGAAGACCTCCTTCGACGTAGTCCTCAAGAGCGGCGGTGCTGAGAAGCTCAAAGTCGTTAAGCTCGTGAAGGAACTCACCGGTCTCGGCCTCAAGGAAGCTAAGGAACTCGTCGACGGCGCTCCCTCCAACATCAAGGAAGGCGTTGCCAAGGCCGACGCAGAAGCTCTCAAGGCTCAGCTCGAAGAAGTGGGCGCTGAAGTCGAACTTAAATAATACTCCTGTATATCAGGCAAATAGGTTAAGAATCCCCTTTTAGGGGTATTCTTAACCTTTTGTGCTCTAAACTTGTGGCTGTCTGTCACGCCGGTCCGGCGCAGAGCCAGTCGCGGCGGCCAACCCAACTGCCTGAGGCCGCGGTTTTGTATATCAGCCGGGTGCGAACCCGCGTCCGGCCGGAGCACATATTTTAACCTCATACGGCTCCAAACCTATTAACATAGATGTCAGTTTCGATAGAAAAACCCCGCATAAACTTTGCTTCGGTAAAGAATCCCCTTCCTTACCCTGATTTCCTGGAGGTGCAGCTGAAGTCGTTCCAGGACTTCCTGCAGCTGGACACTCCGCCGGAAAAACGCACCAACGAGGGGCTATACAAGGTGTTCGCGGAAAACTTCCCAATCTCCGACACCCGCAACAACTTCAATCTCGAATTCCTCGACTACTACATCGATCCGCCACGCTACACCATCGAAGAGTGTCTCGAGCGCGGCCTCACCTACAGTGTGCCCCTGAAGGCACGTCTGAAGCTAAGCTGCACGGATCCCGACCACGAGGGCTTCGACCCGGACATCCAGAATGTATATCTCGGCCAGATTCCTTACATGACCGAGAAGGGTACGTTTGTTATCAACGGAGCCGAACGTGTCGTTGTCAGCCAGCTGCACCGTTCGCCCGGTGTGTTCTTCGGTCAGAGCACACACGCAAACGGTACCAAACTCTATTCCGCCCGCATCATCCCCTTCCGCGGTTCGTGGATTGAGTTCGCCACCGACATCAACAACGTGATGTACGCTTACATCGACCGCAAGAAGAAGCTCCCCGTGACAACGCTGCTTCGTTCCATCGGTCTGGAAAGCGATAAGGACATCATCGAAATCTTCGGTCTGGCCGAAGAAGTGAAGGTCAACAAGACCAACCTCAAGAAGGCTATCGGCCGCAAGCTCGCCGCCCGTGTCCTCAAGACATGGACCGAGGACTTCGTGGACGAGGATACCGGCGAAGTTGTTACCATCGAGCGTAACGAAGTCGTCATCGACCGCGAGACCGAGCTCACCGAGGAGCACATCGACCAGATTCTCAACTCTAACGTTTCCTCCATCCTGCTGCACAAGGAAGACGCCAACACCAGCGACTACTCCATCATCTTCAACACCCTGCAGAAGGACTCCACCAACTCCGAGAAGGAAGCTATCCAATATATATACAGGCAGCTGCGCAATGCAGAGCCGCCGGACGACGCCAGCGCGCGCGAGGTGATCAACAATCTGTTCTTCTCCGAGAAGCGCTACGACCTTGGCGAAGTCGGCCGCTACCGCATCAACCGCAAGCTCGGCCTGACCACCGATATGGACGTGCGTGTCCTCACTAAGGAAGACATCATCGCCATCATCAAGTACCTCATCGAACTGATCAACACCCGTGCCGATGTCGACGACATCGACCACCTGAGCAACCGCCGCGTCCGCACTGTCGGCGAGCAGCTCTACAACCAGTTCGGTGTCGGCCTCAGCCGCATGGCCCGCACTATCCGCGAGCGAATGAACGTGCGCGACAGCGAAGTGTTCACAGCTCTCGACCTGATCAACGCAAAGACCATCTCGAGCGTCATCAACACTTTCTTCGGCACCAACGCCCTGAGCCAGTTCATGGACCAGACCAACCCTCTGGCCGAAATCACCCACAAGCGCCGTATGAGCGCCCTCGGCCCCGGCGGTCTGTCGCGCGAGCGTGCAGGCTTCGAGGTGCGAGACGTGCACTACACCCACTACGGACGTCTGTGCCCCATCGAGACTCCTGAAGGCCCCAACATCGGTCTTATCAGCTCGCTGTGCGTCTACGCCAAAATCAACGACCTCGGATTCATCGAGACTCCCTACCGCAAGGTCGAGGATTCCCGCGTGAACCTCAATAACGACGATGTCGTCTACCTCACCGCCGAAATCGAGGAAGGCAAGACCATCGCCCAGGGCAACGCGCCCCTCAACCCCGACGGTACCTTCATCCGCAAGACCGTCAAGGCCCGCCGCGACGCCGACTTCCCCGTCGTGCCCCCGAGCGACATCGAGCTCATGGACGTGTCGCCCACACAGATTGCCTCCATCGCCGCATCGCTCATCCCCTTCCTGGAGCACGACGACGCCAACCGCGCGCTCATGGGCTCCAACATGATGCGCCAGGCAGTGCCTCTGATGCGCTCCGAGAGCCCCATCGTCGGCACCGGCATCGAGGGTCAGCTCGTCCGCGACAGCCGCACCCAGATTACCGCCGAAGGCGAGGGCGTGGTAGAGTTCGTCGACGCAACCGTAATCCGCATCCGCTACGACCGCACTGAAGAAGAGGAATTCGTTGCCTTCGACAGCGCAGTCAAGGAATACCATATCCCCAAGTTCCGCAAGACCAACCAGAGCACTACCATCGACCTGCGTCCCATCTGCAACAAGGGACAGCGCGT
>JAIDUY010000184.1 GCA_029059965.1 Muribaculaceae bacterium | reverse complement strand
TCTCGGAGAGGTGTATAAGAGACTGGGCGTCACCTTCGTGAACGTAACCGCATACGGTGCAGATAAATTTCTTTTTCATTGTCGAAACGGAATTGGGGGTTCTATCGTAATGGTGCCTTGTCTCAGGAAATCAGATTGTGGGCGCGGAATACTTTCTGGATTTTTTCGAGAGCTTCGTTCACCTGCTCGGGAGTGTGCGTGGCCATGAGGCTGAAGCGGATGAGCGTGTCATGGGGAGCCACTGCGGGAGAAACGACGGGATTGACGAAGATTCCCTCGTCGAGGAGGTCGCGCGTAATCTCGAATGTCTTGAAATTATCGCGGATATAGAGGGGGATGATGGGGGTCGAGGTGTTGCCTATCTCGCAGCCCATGGCTCGGAAACCGTCGAGAGCCTGGTTGGTGTTGCGCCAGAGGTTCTCCTGAATTTCGGGCTCGGTCTGCATGATTTCCAGGGCCTTGAGCGCGGCGGCGGTGGATGCCGGGGTGATTGAGGCCGTGAAGATGTAGGAGCGCGAGTGGTGACGGAGGTAGTTGGTAATCTCCTTGTCGGTGGCGATGAAGCCGCCGAGCGAGGCGAAGCTCTTGGAGAATGTGCCCATGATGAGGTCTACGTCGTCGGCCACGCCGAAGTGGTGGCATACGCCGCGGCCGCCTTCGCCGAAGACGCCGATGCCGTGAGCCTCGTCGACCATGACGGCGGCATTGTACTTCTTGGCCAGCTCGACAATCTTGGGCACGTCGGCCACGTCGCCTTCCATGGAGAACACGCCGTCGGTGACGATGAGCTTGATTTTGTCGGGGTCGCACTTCTGGAGCTGCTTCTCAAGGCTCTCCATATCGTTGTGTTTGTACTTGAAGTGCTTGGAGAAGGACAGGCGACGGCCTTCGATAATGGAGGCGTGGTCCTGTTCGTCCCAAAGGATGTAGTCCTCGCGGCCTGTGATGGTGGACACTACGCCGAGGTTAACCTCGAAACCGCTCGAATACACCATTACATCTTCCTTGCCGATATACTCGGCCAGCGCTGCCTCGAGCTTCTTGTGGAGGTCGAGGGTGCCGTTGAGGAAAGGCGAGCCGGCACATCCGGTGCCGTACTTGCGTGTTGCCTCGATAGCGGCTTCCTTGATGCGGGGGTCGTTTACAAGACCGGTGTAGCAGTTGGAGCCGAACATGAGCACGCGGCGGCCGTTGATTACGACCTCGGGATCCTGTTCGGAGGAAATGGCACGGAAATATGGATATATGCCTGCGGCCTTGGCCTGCTGGGGCACTGTGTATTGGGATAGCTTAGCTTGTAAAGGCTTCATATTTATCTAACCGATTGGTTTAATCTTTTTCCTTCTGTATATTCCGTGCAAAGTTAGCAAAAATATATTAAACGGCAATTTCCTCGGGCTGTTTTTTATCGTCAGACGCCTTATATTTTCATTTTCCTTTCCGGCATACAATCTCGGCAACAGAAATTCCGTTAATCAACAAGATTATGAATATACAGCCTATGGATAATTCCGAACTCAGACTGCCTCTGCGCAGCGCCTCGGACCTCGAACAGGCCGTGACGGCTTTAGGTGTTCTGCCCTTCTTCCGATGCGGCATCAGGGGGTTCTCCGTCCAGGAGATGGCAGACCCCTCGCTGTGGTTCGCCGACGACTCCGACGGGCCCTGGGAATGGAAGGGTCCGGTGATTCGCCGCGGACGATGCGCCTACGGCAAGTTCCTGCGCGGCAAGGCCGTGTATATGAGGCTCGATGTTTTCTCCGATTTCCTGAACTACCGCCGCGGCACCATGGAGCCGGGACGCACGGGCGTCGACGCGCTCGGCGGTCTGAGCGACTGCTCGCTGCTGCGCATCATCGAGGAAAACGGCAGTCTGCTGTCGTCCGGCCTCAAGAATATGCTCGGACTGGGGACGCACCGCCGCCGCGGGCCGTCCGACCTTGTGGACGTGCTCGGTATTGGCGGTACAGGCGGCGGAGCCAAGGCCCGCTCGGCTCTCGACGCAATGCTGTCGCGCCTGCAGATGGCCGGACGCATATGCATCGCCGATTTCGAGTATCCCGTATCGGCCGCGGGCCACAAGTACGGCTGGGGGCTCGCCCGCTACACTACTCCCGAAGAACTGTACGGCTGCACGATAGCCGATGCCGGAGGACGCACTCCGGTTCAGTCGCGCGAGCGTCTGGTCGCCATCATGTCATCAGCAGCTCCCGCCGCCGACACCCGCAGGATTCACTCTTTTCTTGGATGAGCGGAAAATGCGCTCCACAATCTGCGCTATGGCGCCGTCGCCGGTGATGTTGCAGGCCGTGCCGAAGGAATCCATGGCTATGTAGAGCGCTATCATCATGGCATTGTCGGCCTCGGAGAATCCCAGCATCGACGACAGCAGACCCAGCGAGGCCATTATGGCACCGCCGGGCACACCGGGCGCAGCCACTATCGTTATGCCGAGCATGGCGGTGAATCCGGCGAATATGGCGAAGTCGTGCGGCATGCCGCGCACCATCATCAGCGCCAGCGCGCAGGCCACAATCTTGAGCGTCGAGCCGGACATATGTATGGTAGCGCACAGGGGGATGACGAAGCCCGCCACGTCGCGGTTCACTCCCATGGCCACCGTCCGCTCCAGCGTCACGGGAATCGTGGCTGCCGAGCTCTGTGTTCCGAGGGCGGTGAAATAGGCCGGCATCATGGTCCAAAGTGCCTTGAAAGGATTGCGACGCGAGAAGAGCGAGGCCAGGCAGTACTGAGCCACGAGCAGGCCGACGTGGAGCACGAATATTACGGCTATGATTTTGATGAATGTCGTCAGAATGGTTCCCACCGTTCCGGCCACGGTCATATTCAGAAAGATACCGAAGATATAGAACGGCAGCAGGGGCACGATTACCTTGCCGATGACCAGCTTAATGATGTCGCGGAAATCATCGAGGAAGCGTCTGACGGTCGTCGCCGAGGGTATGACGGCGCAGCCGAATCCGATAGTGAAGGCCAGCACAAGCGCCGTCATGACAGTCATCAGCGGCTCTATGGCGATGGTGAAGAAGGGCTGCGGGTCGCCTGCCGCCGAGGTCTCGAAGGCGGCGACGTAACTGTCGGCTCCAAGCAGGGGCGGAAAAGCCAGCGAGCCGGTGCAATAGGCAAGCGCACCTGAGGCGAGCGTCATCAGATAAGCTATCAGCACCGTCACGGCCAGCATGGCTCCTGCGCGGCGTCCGATGTCGGCGATGGCGGGGGCCACGAATCCGACAATAAGCAGGGGGATGGTGAACGACAGGAAGGAGCTGAACACTGCGTTGAAGGTCGCCGCAAGGCGGGCGGCCCACAGCGGGAAGATGAATCCGGCGCCGATGCCGGCGGCTATGGCGATGATGACTCTGCCGAGGAGTCCGATGCGGGGCAGGCGTATGTTTTTCATATTTCAGGCTCGGATTCGTCGCGCGGCACAAGCAGAGCCGCAGCTTCCCAAAGGGCATAGACGGGAAGGAAGACTATGAACAGTGTGAACGGATCGCCGGTCGGAGTGACGATGGCGGCGAGGATGAGAAGCACCACAATGGCATGACGGCGGTAGCGGCTGAAGAACGAGCGGCGCAGCACGCCGATCTTGCCCAGGAGCCACGCGACGAGGGGAAGCTCGAAAACGGCGCCCATCGACACCAGCAGGGTGAAGAAGTTGTCCATGTAGCTGTCAAGGCTCACAATAGGTCTTATGGCCTCGCTCAGACGATAGTCGGCCAGGAAGCGCAGCGCAAGGGGGAAAACAAGCATATAACCCACGGCGACACCGAGATAGAACATGACGTTGCCGAACAGGAATGCACGCACCGCACCTCTGCGCTCATGCTCGTGCAGGCCCGGCGACACGAAGCCCCACAGCAGGTAGATGATGATGGGAAAACCGAAAAGGAAAGCCGTCCAGCCCGCGGCTGCCATATGCACGAAGAGCTGCGAGGCAAGCTCTATACTGACGATATCGACAGTGAAGTCGGAGGCCGTGGCGAGCTCCGAGAAACCCGTAGCGGCGGCTATGCTGTCGAAAAGACGGTATGTGGGGAAGGAGGCGCTGCAGGGCGCCATGATGAAATTGTCGAAAATCCAGGGCATGGCCACGAAAGCGGCGGTGGCCAGCACAGCCACGACGACAGCCACACGCAGCAGCACCGCACGCAGGGCGTCGAGATGGTCCCAGAAAGTCATCCCGCCGTTGTCTTCCACGGCTCAGCTGCGGTCTTTGCCTTTCGGCTCGCTTTCCTTGCTATTGGCGCCGCCACCGTTCTCGAGCGGCTTGTTCATCTCATCCTTGGCCTCCTGCATACCCTTGCGGAAGGAGTGCACACCCTTTCCGAGACCACGCATCAGTTCGGGAATCTTGCGGCCTCCGAAAAGCAGAAGAATAACCAGGAAGATTATCAGAATCTCCCAGCCTTTGAGATTGCCGAGAAAGAGAGGAAGGGTGAGTATATAAGCCATTGTAGCGGGTTCTGTGCTTGGATGGAACGATAAATATGTTTTTCAATTGGTAAAGTTAGGCATAATTCGGCAAAATTGCCTAACTTTGCGCATATTTTTTTAGGCAATTTAATAATTAAATATGAAAGCTTACGTTTTTCCCGGACAGGGCGCCCAGTTCGTAGGAATGGGCAAGGACCTGTACGACAACAACGAAGAGGCCCGTGCGCTCTTTGAACGCGCCAACGAAATCCTCGGTTTCCGCATCACCGACCTGATGTTCGCAGGTACAGACGAAGACCTCCGTCAGACCAAGGTGACCCAGCCCGCAATCTTCCTCCACAGCGTCATCCTGGCCAAGAGCCTCGGCGCTGACTTCAAGCCCGATATGGTCGCCGGCCACTCCCTCGGCGAATTTTCGGCTCTCGTAGCCGCAGGTGCCCTCAGCTTCGACGACGGTCTCCGTCTCGTTGCAGCCCGCGCCAACGCCATGCAGAAGGCCTGCGAACTCACCGACAGCACCATGGCCGCCGTGCTCGCCCTCCCCGACGAAAAGGTCGAGGAAATCTGCTCCGGCATCGACGGCGTCGTAGTATGCGCCAACTATAACTGCCCCGGCCAGCTCGTAATCTCCGGCGAGACTCCCGCCATCGACGCTGCCTGCGAAGCCCTCAAGGCTGCCGGTGCCAAGCGTGCACTCAAGCTCAAGGTGGGCGGCGCATTCCACTCGCCCTGCATGGAGCCTGCCCGCGCCGAGCTCGCAAGCGCAATCGAGGCCACCGAAATCCACGAACCCGTCTGCCCCGTATTCCAGAACGTGGACGCACTCCCCCACACCGATCCCGCCGAAATCAAGGCCAACCTCGTGGCTCAGCTCACCGCTCCCGTGCGCTGGACTCAGACCGTGCGCAACATGATTGCCGACGGCGCCACCGAGTTCGTTGAGCTCGGCCCGGGCAAGGTCCTCCAGGGTCTCGTCGCCAAAATCGACTCCAACGCTGCCGTAAGCGGCATGCAGTAAGAGTCGGATTCCAATCCGATATGCACCTCTTCTCCCCCGGAACACGCCTCAGACTCGCCGACGGAACAACTGTCACCGTCGGCGCTCTGTTAGGCGCCGGAGGACAGGGTGAGGTCTACAGGGTCCGCACCGCCCGCGGAGCCGAAATGGCTCTGAAATGGTACACCGCACCGGCTCTGTGCGCCGACGACGCATTCCACGCCTCTATGCAGGCCAAATGCGAAGCCGGAGCGCCGTCGCCGGTTTTTCTTTGGCCTGTCGCACTGACCGAACGCCGTCCCGACGGCAGCTTCGGATACATCATGCCGCTGCGTCCCGACGATTTCATCGAGCTGGGCGACTTCTTCTGTATCGACCGCAACCCTGACGCATGGTTCCGCAGCAACATGGCCAAGGTCTGCGCCGCCATGCGCATAGCCGACAGCTTCAGCCGCCTGCACCTGACGGGCTGTTGCTACCAGGACATCAACGACGGCAACTTCTTCGTCAATCCCCACACGGGCGAGGTGCTCGTCTGCGACAATGACAACATCGTCGTCGACGGAACGTGGCACGGAATAGCCGGCAAACCGCGCTACATGGCCCCCGAGGTGATTGCCGGCGACACCCCCCGCATGACCAGCGACAGGCTGTCGCTGTCCATAATCCTCTACCGCATATTCATGACCGACCACCCCTTCGAGGGGCGCGCCACAGCCTCGGCGACGGTCATGACTCCCGAAGCCGAGAACCGGCTCTTCGGCGCCGGCGCCGTGTTCTGCCACGACCCCGACAACGACAGCAACCGACCCGACCCTGCCCTGCACCCCAACTCGGCGCTGTTCTGGGAACAGATGCCGCCGGTGCTTCGCAACGCCTTCTGCGCCGCACTGTCGCGCCGGGCCCTCGCCGAGCCTAAGTCACGGCCAAGCGCAGCGCGATGGAAAGCCATGATGGTCGCCCTCCGAGCCTGTCTGCTCAGCTGCCGCGCCGACCGCAACGACCCTCTCCACGATTTTCTGGCCGACTCGCGGCCTCCCGGATTCTGTCCGCGCTGCGGACTGCCCGTCAGCCCCTTCGCCACATTAGCGCTGGACAACGGCACGGCCTATCGTCTCAGCTCGGGCAAGGAGCTCTTCGTCGACGACGGTTTCATTCCCGCCGGCATATGCACCATGCTCAACGTCCGCGGACGAGGAGTGGTGCCCGGCCTCGAGAACCGCAGCGGCCGCGCCTGGAAGGTGACCGTGCCGGGAAGCCGTCCGGCCTCCGCCGAACCCGGCTGCGCCGTGGCCTTCGCCGACGGCGTGGGCATAGACTTCGGAAACATCAAAGGTACAATCATTTATCCCGGAGTATAATGGCACTTACAGACCTACGTCCGCGTCCGTGCGCCCGCCGACGCATGAACATGTACTACCTCATCGACACTTCGGGCTCGATGAACCACAACGGCTGCATACAGAGCGTCAACGAAGCCATGCCCGAGATTGTGGAGATTCTGCGCGATGTCACGGCGGGCAACAAGGACTACGGCGACATATACCTGCAGTGCATAGCCTTCAGCGACACGGCGCGTCTGATAGACCCCGTGCCAGTATCAGCCGCCGATTACAGCTGGGACACCCTCGAAGCCTACGGTCTGACTAATCTGGCCGGCGCTTTCGAGCTGCTCGACAGCCGTATGCGCGACACCGCCACGGAAGGCGGCAGCTGTCTGCGTCCGGCCGTCGTGCTGCTTAGCGACGGCGACCCCGACGAGGGCTGGGAGGAGGCTCTTGAACGCCTCAGAGACAACCCGATGTTCCGCGACGCCTACCGCATTGCCATCGCCATTGGGGCGAGCCCGGCCAATGTTGCCATGCGTCGCGCCCTGACAGGCTTCGCAGACAGCGGTACCTCCGTGCCCAACATTATAAGTGTCACCGACCTGTCGCGACTCACCGATGTGATACGTATGGTTTCGGCCACTGTGAGCCGCATAGGCTCGCGCACCGCAGGCTCGAACGGCGGCGCCAAGGGCGACCCCGTCGCCGAAGCCGTACACAAGGCCTTGGCAGGCGGCGTCGAGCCCATCGACGGCGTCGATATTCCGGCCATAGGGCCCGACAGCGATTTCTGGGACTGATGATTCTCAACGCAATACATATAGCCGGAGCCTCCCATCGCGAGGCCGGCAAAGCGTGTCAGGACAGGTCGCGCTGCTTCGGTCGCTGCTTCGGCGGCCGCCGTGCAGCTGTAGTCCTCGTCAGCGACGGCCACGGCCATCCCGCCCACTTCCGCAGCGAGCGCGGAGCCGCATTCGCACTCGACGCCGCCGCGGAAGCCCTCGCCGGCCTGATGGAAAGCATAGGTGATTATGTCGGCGTGACGCTGCACGCCGGAGCCGGAGAGTCGTGCGGCGACGCGCACGTGGACGCCGTCATGCGCGCCTTCTTCGCCGACATCATGCAGCGATGGTACGCCAAGGTTCTGAACGATTACGCCATCGACCCGCCTCGTGAAGTCACGCTTGCCCCGCCCGTAAGGGCCTACGGATGCACCCTCGTCGGAGCTGTGCTGTGCAGCGGTCTGCGTATAGCCTTCCAGCTTGGCGACGGCGCCTGCGCGGAGCTCGACGCCCTCGGACGTCCGCGCATTCCCCTGCCCGACGACCCCAGATGCCGCGGGGCGCTGACAACGTCGATGTGTTCCGACGGTGCGGACGACTTCCGCTTCGTCGTCGGGCCGGATGTCCCCCGGCTCATCATGGTATGTTCCGACGGCCTCGTCAACAGCTTCGGCTCGGAGAGCGGGCTCGCAGTCGAGTTCCTGCCCGAGCTTGTGGCCGACCTTGCCGACAAGGGCGCCGAGGCCGTGGCATGCGAGCTTGTCCGCATCCTGCCGGACATTTCGGATTCCGGCTCGCGCGATGATATATCCTTAGCCTATTGCACGCTATGAAAACGCCTGTGATTTCGGCCCACTACGACCGCAGCTCCCGCACGCAGCTCGACAAGGGCAGCAGCTACTTCCTGCGCATAGCCTCGGCTGTCGACGGGGAGGACATGCACTGCGTCATCTGCGGGCGCGAGGTCGACCCCGACTCGTTCTGCGCCGACCGCTACAATCAGGTGGCTGCACGCCACCTGATTGT
>JAIDUY010000183.1 GCA_029059965.1 Muribaculaceae bacterium | reverse complement strand
AGTTGCCGAAACCGATCATGCCCATTGCGGTGTAGAGCACGGTCTGGTTGTCGAAGCCGATGAGCATGCCCATGGCCACGAGCATCAAGATGACGCTGAAGCCGAAGAAGATGCGGGGCGACATCACGCGCAGGATGAATGCACCCAGGAAGCAGCCCGCTGTACGGCCGATGAAGTAGATTACCGTGGCGCCTGTGGCTTCCTGCAGGGCCATGCCGGCACGTTCCATCAGGATTTTGGGAGCGGTGGTGTTGGTGCCCACGTCGATGCCCACATGGCAGATGATGCCGAGGAAGCAGAGCAGGATGAAGGGACGGCCCAGCAGACGCAGGCATTCGCCGATGCCCGATGCGCGGTCGGGACGCTCCTCATGAATGGGTGTTACGCCGAGGGCTGCGATGGAGAGTACCGAGATGATGCCGTAGATGACGAAGAGCACGCGCCAGCCCAGTCCGAAGGTGGGGAGCAGGGTGCTGAATCCCCAGGCGGCGATGATGGGCGCAAGGAAGGAGGCTATGGCCTTGACGAACTGGCCGAAGGTCAGGGTCGATGCAAGCTTGTCGCCGCTGATGAGGTTGGTTACGAGGGGGTTGAGCGAGGTCTGCATCACGGCGTTGCCGATGCCGAGGAGCGAGAAGGAGATGAGCATCACGTAGTAGCTGTCGCCGAATGCGGGGATGGCCAGCGACAGGGCGGTGATGACGAGGCTGACCAGCACGGTGCGCTTGCGGCCTATTTTGTTCATGAGCATACCCGTCGGTACCGAGAATATCAGGAACCAGAAGAAGACGAGCGAGGGGAAGAGGTTGGCCTGCGAGTCGGTGAGGCCGAGGTCGCTCTTGACGTAGTTGGATGCTGTGCCCACAAGGTCCACAAAACCCATGGCGAAGAAGCACAGCATCACGGGGATGAACTGCAGCAGCGAGGTCTTGCGGGTGGAGGCGATGGAGTTGGAAGCTTCCATAGATATAATGTGTAATATTTGGTTTAAATTGTCTTAGAACAGGGCGCGGAGAGGATAGATTTTGAGATTCTCGATGCGGGCTTTGCCGCCGATGCCTTTGACGGTGAGGGTGGTGTAGGGTTGTGTCGGGAAGACGAGGTTCGTCATGGACGAGCGTCCGCCGTCGGCGAAGACCTCGATGCTGGAGCGGTCGACGAAGATGCGCAGGCTCAGGCTGCCGTCGGGGCCGTAGAGGGGAGCGACGGTGACGGCGGGGAATTCCTGGCTGAAGTCGTCCTTGCCCGAGGCGCGGCGGTCCATGGCGAGGGTGCGGTCGGCGGCCTTGTAGCACAGGTCGACTTTCTCGCCGGCTTCGTTGGAGAGGCTTATCATCACGCTGTCGGCATGTTCGGACTTGAGGTCGATGTCAATCTCGCAGATGCCGTCGTTGGCCGAAGGCAGGCGGTAGGAGCGGCCGTTGGAGCCGGCGCTGACACCGCTGGCCTTGACTGTCGCCCGGTCGCGCAGGACGTCGACTTCGGGCGAGGGGGTGCAGCTCAGGTAGACCTGGCCGTCGGCACCGCGGAAGAGTCCCATTTCGCGGGGCAGGGTGTTGGCGCTGCGGAACTGGGTGGTGGGCACCTCGGCGGCGTACTGCCAGTTGCTCATCCAGCCGATGACGGTGCGGCGGGCGTCGGGAGCGTCGCTCCAGCTCACGCCGGCGTAGTTGTCCTTGCCGTAGTCCATCCATTTTTCGGGCACGGTGCCGTCGGGCAGACGGTCGGGTGTGAATGTGGTGCCGTCGAAGTCGCCGACGAAGTACTGTGTGCCGCTGCCGCCGAAGGGGGCGCCGGGGTTGATGTTGCACAGGAACACCCACTTGTAAGTATCCTCGCCCTCGACGGGAAGACGGAACAGGTCGGGGCACTCCCACACGCCGTTTTGGGCGCCGAGCCCCTTGCCGAAGGAGCTGCGCAGAGTCCAGTCGCGCAGGTTGGGCGAGGCGAAAACGAGCATCTCATGCTCCAGCGCATGTGCCAGCACCATAATCCACTCGTTTGTGGGTGCATGCCAGAACATGTTGGGGTCGCGGGCCTCGCTCTCGAGCACGAGCACGGGGTTGCCCGGCCATTTGGTGAAGTTCTTTCCTCCGTCGGTGCTGTAAGCCATGCTCTGCATCTGACTGGCGTCGGCCGAGGTATAGAGGGCGATTACGGCGCCGGGGCCGAAGCCTGCCGTGCCTGCGCTGTCGACAACGCAGCTGCCGCTGAAGATGGCGCCGAGGCCGTCGGGCTCGATGGCAAGCGGATGGTGCTCCCAGTCGACAAGGTCGGCCGACGAGGAGTGGCCCCATGTCATGTTCTGCCATTTGGAGCCGTAGGGATTGGCCTGATAGTAGAGGTGCCAGCGCTCGCCGTCGTAGAACATGCCGTTGGGGTCGTTCATCCAGCCGTACGAGGGTGTGTGGTGAAATGCGGGACGGTAGCGCTCGGTGTTGGTGGTGTCGAAGGTGTCGGCAAGGGCGAAGTTGCTCCATGCCACATCTTCCTTGGCCTCGCGCACGCTGCCGCGTCCCTGCGAGCTGAGAATGTTGAGGGTGACCTTGTGTCCGCGGTAAGGCGTCAGGTCGAATGGAACGGAGTAGTCGACCTTGGTCTTTGCCAGGCGCACGTATATTGTTTTTTCGAGGCGCCCGTCCACGAGCACACGGACGGTGGCGTCGTCGTTGCTTTCCTGAACCGGCATCAGGAGATAGCGGGCATCGCCTTCGATGCGCATGAGGCTGTTGTTGCTGCCGGGGAACTCGACCGAGATTCCGTCGGCGGCCTGGGCTGCCGACGCCAGGGCGAGAGCGGCCAGCGCTGCGTTGATTTTCCCTTTCATGTATCAGTTTAAGTTTAATCAGTTTTCCATGTCTTTTGGTCGCGGACTGCATTTCCGTCCGGCCTGATGCAAAACTACATATAAAAGCGGTTTGGGCACTATAATTATTGTTGCAGCTGGTGTAAAGATTATGCGAGAATCAAATTTATGCTCACAAAAGCCGAAAAATTCGCAGAAAAAACGCTAACTTTGAGCCTGACATATTCAGACCGGCCTATTATATAATAGTAGGAACTTCCAAATGCCTGCAAAACGTAAGATTTATACCATGAACCGAGTTCTCGCACTAATTCTTGTCCCGCTGCTTCTTATCTGCGCCTCGTCGTGCCGACGGGAGAAGGTGTACCGCATCGGCGTGTCGCAATGCTCGCAGGACGACTGGCGCGAAAAGATGAACGACGAGATAGAACGCGAGATAATATTCCATCATGACGCTACTGTCGAGATTCGCAGTGCCGACGACGACACCCGCCGCCAGATTGACGACATCCGCTACTTCGCCGACAACGGCTTCGACATCATCGTGGCATCGCCCGTCGAGGCCGAGGCCATGACGCCAGTCATCGAGGAGGTCTACAAGCGCGGAATTCCCGTCATCGTCTTCGACCGCACCATCTGCGGCGACTCCTTCACAGCAAGCATATCGACCGACAACGTCGGCCTCGGACGTCAGGCCGGCGAGTATGCCCTGACAATAGCGCCCGGCCATCCGAGGGCGCTCGAGATTTTCGGGCGCACAGGCTCGACGCCGGCCGCCGACCGCCATACGGGCTTTTCGGAGGCCTTCACCGCCGGCGGCGGCACCATCGTCGGTAGTGCCTCGGCCGACTGGAAGAAAGAAGACGCCATGCCCAAGGTCGATTCCCTGCTGGAACTCTATCCCGACGTCGACATCATCTATGCCCATAACGACCGCATGGCCATAGGCGCAAGCGAGGTGGCCCGCTCGCGCGGCCTCGACGACATACAAATCATCGGCATCGATGCCGCTCCGGCCATAGGCATCCGCGCCGTGGCCGACTCGGTTATCGACGCCACATTCCTCTATCCGACCGAGGGGCAGACCATCATCCGTATTGCCCTCGACATCCTCAAGGGTCGCCCCTATCAGCGCGAGACCATGCTGCCGCTGCTGTCGGTGGTCGACCGCTCCAACGCCGACATCCTGCTGCTGCAGGACAGCTACCTGCGCGATGAGTCCAACAAGATGAAGATTCTCAAGAACAGCATCGACGAATACTGGCAGCAGCATTCGGCGCAGACTTCGCTCTTCTATGCCGTCATCACCATCACTGTGCTCCTCATCGTGGTGCTGGCGCTGCTTCTGCGTGCCTACTGGCAGCGCAAGCGCCATCAGCAGGCACTCATGCGCAAGAATGTCCTCCTGCAGGAGGAACGCGACAAGCAGCGCGAGCTCAACGAGCGTCTGCAGGCCGCCACACAGTCCAAGCTGGTATTCTTCACCAACGTCAGCCACGACCTGCGCACGCCCCTCACTCTCATCGCCGACCCGCTCGAGCAGCTCGATTCGTCCGCATTGGCGCCCGGGCAGAAAGGTATGGTGGCGCTCGCCCGCAAGAACGTCAAGATTCTGATGAGGCTCATCAATCAGATTCTCGACTTCCGCAAGTACGAGAACGGCAAGCTCGACCTGAACCTCACCGAGGTGGACTTCAACCGCGTCCTCGCCGACTGGACCGATTCGTTCCGCTCCGCCGCCCTGTCGCGACAGATACATCTGCGCACCGACATCCCCGCCGAGCCGTGTTCGCTGGCTGTCGACGTCGAGAAGATGGAGCGCGTGTTCTTCAACCTGATGTCCAACGCCATCAAGCACACCCCCGCAAACGGCACCATCACCGTCAGTGCCGGCTGCCGCGACGGAATGCTTGCCTTCGGGGTGGCCGACACCGGCTGCGGCATTGCCCCCGACGAGCTTGAGAAGATTTTCGAGAATTTCTACCAGGTGGACAAAATCCACCCCAAGGGCTCGGGCATCGGCCTGTGGCTGTCGCGCGCCTTTGTGGAGCTCCACAAAGGACGTCTCGATGTGAACAGCACTCCCGGCAGCGGCTCAACCTTCATGGTGTCGATACCGGTGAGCCATGTGGCCGACAAAGTCGCCGCCGTCACCCCGACCATCAGCGCCGCCTCCGTCAGCGACGAGCTTCATGTTGCCGAAATCCCCGAAGCGGACAGCGATGAAGACGACAAGCGTCCCCGCGTGCTTGTCATCGACGACAATTCCGACATGCTCAGCCTTGTCGGCGGTGTCCTCGGTGCCGACTACCGCATACTGCGCGCCAACAACGGGCGCGAGGGCGTGCGCCTGGCAGCCAAGTATGTTCCCGACCTCATCGTGTGCGACGTGATGATGCCCGTCATGGACGGCAACGAATGCTGCCGCCGCATCAAGTCCGAGCTGTCGACCTCGCACATTCCCGTGCTGATGCTCACTGCCTGCTCCATGGACAGCCAGCGCGTCGAAGGCTACGAGAGCGGTGCCGACGCCTACCTGAGCAAGCCTTTCAGCGCCGACGTCCTCAAGGCCCGCTGCGCCGCCCTGATCGAGAATCGCAAGCGCATCTTCGAGCTGTGGAACTCGCAGTCGGCGGTCAAGCCCGCCGCAAGCGAGGGCAAGGCCGAGATGCCGCGCTCGGACATTGACAACGAATTCTACCAGCGTTTCCTCGACGTCTTCGAGTCGGAGATGTCGAACACCGACCTCAGCGTCGACGCAATCGCCGGACGCCTCGGGCTGGAGCGCTCGCAGTTCTACCGCAAAATCAAGTCGCTCACCAACTATTCGCCTGTCGAGCTGATGCGCCGCCTTCGTCTGCGCCGCGCCCATTCCATGCTTGCCACCACCGACCGCAGCGTCAGCGAGATTGCCTACGAGGTGGGTTTCTCGTCGCCGGCATATTTCACCAAGTGCTACCGCGAGGCCTATGGCGAGACGCCCTCGCAGGCCCGCGACAGGCTCGGACGATAACAGGACCGTGAAGGTATGCGTATTCGATTTTTGATAATGCTGATGTTTCTGTCGGCTGCCTTTGCGGCCGCCGGACAGAGCCGTTTCTACTGGGATGTGGATTTCACGACCGTATTCGACAACCGCGAGGGCGACCGCGACCATACAGCTCCTGAGACCATTTTCTTCACGCGCCTGTCGCCCGAAGTCGGCTTCGACTTCGGCAGTGCCGGGCGTGTCGGCGGCGGCGTGGTGTGGGTGCAGCCCATAGCCTGTCAGTGGAACGGCAAGCGCGTCAGCCCTACATTATATTACAGACTCGATGGCGGACGCTGGTCGGGCTCGGTGGGCATTTTCCCGCGCACGCAGCTCATAGAGGAGCTGCCGTCGTTCATGTGGTGTGATTCGCTGAGCTATTTCCGCTCCAACATACGCGGCGCCCTGCTGCAGTGGCGCTCGCAGCGCTCATTTGCCGAAATCTATCTGGACTGGCGCCAGATGCAGACGGCCTCGAAGCGCGAGTCCTTCGCCATTGCCGTCCATGGTCGCTGGCAGCATCCCTCCGCCCCGCTCATGGGCGGAGCATATGTCACGATGAACCACCTGGCACTGACCAAGAACGCCCCGGAGGACATGCACATCGTCGACAACTTCATGGCCGCGCCCTATGTCGGGGTCGACCTGTCGCACCGCACCGGCCTCGACAGCCTGCGCGTGCGCGCCGGTGCCGCCGTCACCATCGAACGCAACCGCGCCTTCGGCGACTGGAGGGCGCCCGCCGGCGGATGGCTCGAGCTTGTGGCTTCGTGGAAGATGCTGCAGCTCAAGAATATGCTCTATGCGGGCGGGCATCTGCTTCCGTCCTACGGACTTTTCGGAGCCGAGCTCTATCAGGGCGAGCCCTACTATGCCGCCGATTTCTACAACCGCACCGAAGTGTCGTGCGCCATCGTGCGCCGCCGTCATGTGGACCTGCGCGCCGAGCTCGACTTCAACGTCACCCCGGGGAGCTTCCAGTTCTACCAGCGCATCACCCTGCGCGTCACCTTCGGCTCATCCTATCCCCTGCGGCTCAGAACCGACTGAGCCCCGCGGACGTTCATAGTAAAGGGCGTGCCCCGCGCCGGGACACGCCGCATCAATCCATACAGCTATGAACGACCGACTTTCATACGAAGAAAAAAAAGAATTGCCCGATTCGGTATTCGGATTGCCCGAACGCCGCGAGTATCCCATGCCCGACGCCGCCCATGTGCGTGCCGCCGAGGCATATTTCCGCTATTGTCCCGAAGAACTTAAGTCCCGTCTTGCCAAGGCCATACTCGAGCGCGCCAAGGAATTCGGCGTCGACGTCGAGAGCCCTACAGTGCTGAGCTACGCGCGATAGGGTGTCCGCCCGCGCCTCGCAGGGCGCGGAACTGGAAGTAGATCATCGTGCCAGTCACGACAGTAGCCAGAATGTCGGACAGCGGGAAGGCCATCCATACGCCGCGCACCTCCATGTCGCGCGGCAGTAGAAGCAGCAGCGGAACAAGGAAGATGATCTGTCGCGTCAGGCTCAGGAAGATGGACTTGCCCGCCTTGCCTATGCTCTGGAAGAAAGTGGTGGATATAATCTGGAATCCCACCACCGAGAACGCCCACGTCGAATGGCGCAGGGCGAAGGCCGTCGTGTCGATGAGGGTGCGGTCGTCGGTGAAGGCCAGCGCCACGTACTGCGGGCATATCATCGCAAAGACCGACGGTGCCGCCGTAAGTACCGAAGCCACGGCCACGGCAAGGAAGTAGGCGTGGCGCAGACGGTGCAGATGCCCCGCGCCGTAGTTGAATCCGACGATAGGCTGGAAGCCCTGGCATATGCCAAGGACGACGGTGACAGACAGCGAGGTGTAGGTCACGAATATGCCGGCGGCGGCGATTGCGGTGTCGGCAGTACCCGCGGGGGCGTAGGCTATGAGGCTGGTATTGACGATGGCGTTGATGCCGCAGGCGGCGGCGTTGACAAGCGCCGGTGCCGCGCCGATGCTCACGATGGCAAGTATGATGGTGCGGTCGAGGCCGAAAGTGTGGCGGCGGAAGCGCAGGGTGGTGTCGCGGCGGCAGAAGTGCGCCAGCACGAATACGGCCGATATGGCCATGGAGATGTCGGTGGCGAGTGCCGCGCCGACGATGCCCATGTCGAGCACACGGATGAAAATGGGGTCGAGGATGCAGTTGGCCACGGCACCTATAATCATGGTCATCATGGCTCGGCGCGGATAGCCCGAAGCGCGCATCACGTTGTTGAGGCTGAAAGCTACGTTGGTGAGCATCAGGCCCGGCAGCAAGGTCATCATGTAGGAGCGTGCCAGCGGCAGGGTGTTGGCGCTGGCGCCGAAGGCCGTCAGCAGCGGGTCCATGAAGATGCCGAACAGGGCTATGTAGACGATGGCGTTGATGAGTGTCAGCGTGAGCGCGTTGCCGAGTATGCGCTCGGCCATGGGATGGTCGCCTGCTCCGAGAACAATCGATATGCGGCTGCAGGAGCCCACGCCCACGAGCACGCCTATGGCCGTGGCGAGGTTCATTAGCGGAAAAGTCACCGTCAGTCCGGCGATGGCGTCAGCGCCTACCCACTGGCCGATGAATATGCGGTCGACCACGTTGTAGAGCGCCTGCACGAGCATGCCGACGACTCCCGGCAGGCTGTACTGCCACAGCAGCCGCCCCACGGGCATATGTTCGAGTTGTTCGAGTCTTTGGTTCATTGGAGGAACAAAGCACAGGGGCTGCCGAAGATATCGGAAGCCCCTGCGATATGTTGTTCAGACGGAATTAGTT
>JAIDUY010000182.1 GCA_029059965.1 Muribaculaceae bacterium | reverse complement strand
GAACAGCCGTGCCGTGGTGCCCTCGGGCGTCGAGGCTGCAATCCACACAGTTCCGACGGGCTTGCCGGGCACGGCTCCGCCGGGGCCGGCGATGCCGCTGGTGGCCACGGCGCAGTCGGCGTCGCATACGCGGCGCACGCCTTCGGCCATGGCGCGGACAGTCTGCTCGCTCACGGCACCCACGCTTTCGAGGATGCTGTCGGGCACGCCCAGAACCGAGCTCTTGACCTCGTTGCAGTAGCTCACCACCGAACCGCGGAATACGTCGGAGCATCCAGCCACCGAGGTGATGAGGCGGGCGATGTTGCCGCCGGTGCAGCTTTCGGCCGTGGCGAGCGTCAGGCCGCGACGCCGCAGCGAGGCGAGGACGATTCCGGCGGGGTCGAGCGTGCCCTCGCCTGCCAGATAGTCCTGAATACGTTCACTCAGAGCGTCTTTGTATCTGCCGAAGTCGGCGGCGTCCATGTCGGCGGCGTCGAGCCTCAGCACGATTATGCCGGGCGAGGGGAGGTAGGCAAGATGGCAGCCCTCGGGCAGCGAGTCCTCGTAGGAGGCAAGCTGCTCGGCCAGAGCGCTCTCGCTTATGCCCGTCAGGGTGAACTCGGTGCGGTGGAAGCGCTGTACGGGGTGGAAATGTGCCTGCACCTGCGCGGCCACCTCGGGGAGCATGCCGCGAGTCTCGAAAGGCACGCCGGGCATGGCCACGAGCACCTTGCCGTCTTTCTCGAACCACATCACCGGCGCCGTGCCGAAGCGGTTCTGAATCACGCGGCAGCTCGAAGGCACCATGGCCTGAGTGCCGGTGAGCTTGTTCATGGCGATTCCGCGCTCGCGGAAAATAGCCTCGACGTTCTCCATCACCGCGCTGTCGAAGCGCAGCTCCCCGCCGAAGCAGTCGGTGAGGACGCCTTTGGTGATGTCGTCGCGCGTGGGGCCGAGGCCGCCGGTTGTGACGACAAGGTCGGCGTCGTCCAGGGCATCGGCCACAGCGCGTGCTATGGCCTCGCGGTCGTCGCCGACGGTGCGCACCGAACCCGTCTCCCAGCCCGAGGGTGCGAAAGTGCGGGCTATGAGTCCGGAGTTGGTGTCGGTCACCCTGCCGAGCAGAATCTCGTCACCTATTATAATAATGTTGAGTCTCATATTTCGACTCGGGCGTAGGGCACGCTGTCGTAGCGGCAGAAATCGCCCTCGATATATTTGAAATATCCGGCCATAGCCACCATGGCAGCGTTGTCGGTAGTGAATTTGCGCTCGGGGATGAAAGCCTCAATGCCTCGCGAGGCGCAGAACTCGGCCACGGCGTTGCGCACGCCGCTGTTGGCGCTCACGCCGCCGCCTATGGCGAGGGCCTTGACGCCGGTGGCGTCGACAGCCTTGCGGAGCTTGTCGAGCAGAATGGCTATGATGGTGGCCTGAAGCGATGCCGCCAGGTCGGCGCGGTTCTTCTCGATGAAGTCGGGGTCGGCTTTCAGATTGTCGCGCAGGGTGTAGAGGAAGGAGGTCTTGAGGCCGCTGAAGCTGTAGTCGAGGCCGGGGATGTGCGGGCGTGCGAACGCGAAGCGCTTGGGGTCGCCCTCGGCCGCGAGGCGGTCGATGTGGGGGCCGCCGGGGTAGGGCAGTCCCATCACCTTGGCGCACTTGTCGAAAGCCTCGCCTGCGGCGTCGTCGATGGTACGTCCCAGTATCTCCATATCCTTAGGGCTGCGGACGAGGATAATCTGCGAGTTGCCGCCCGAAATGAGCAGACACAGATAGGGGAAT
>JAIDUY010000181.1 GCA_029059965.1 Muribaculaceae bacterium | reverse complement strand
ACACTAGCCTTATCTTAGGCAGCGTCAGATGTGTATAAGCTACAGCTGTCGGACACCACGGGCACCAAAATCAACTACCTGCCCGTGCCGGGGCTCAACAACCAGAGCCTGCTGCAGGTGATGAACCTCGACCGCATCGACTCCAACGAGGAGAGCAACCCCGACGGCTTCTTCGACTTCATCGAGGGCTATACCATACAGTCATCGACGGGCAAGCTCATCTTCCCCGTCGTCGAGCCTTTCGGCAAGCACCTTGCCGAAAAAATCGGCAACCCGGCCCTTGCCGAGCAGTACTGCTACCCGCAGCTCTACGACTCGACCATCGTCGTGGCGCGCCAGTATGCCGACAAGAACAAGTTCATCCTAACGGGCGAATACCAGGCATCGTCGGGCTCGCAGATACGCCTCAACGCCATGAATGTGCCCCGCGGCTCGGTTGTCGTCACCGCCGGCGGCGTTCGCCTGGCCGAGAACAGCGACTACACCGTGGACTACGCCATGGGCATAGTCACCATCACCAATCAAAGCATCATCGACTCCGGACAGAACATCAGCGTCACCCTCGAGAACCAGAGCATGTTCTCCACCCAGCGCAAGACCCTGCTCGGCCTCGACCTGCAGTATCAGCTGAGCAAGCAGCTGAACATCGGCGCCACCATGCTGCACTTCTCGGAAAAGGCGCTGATCGAAAAAGTGAACATCGGCGACGAGACCGTCAACAACTCCATGCTGGGCTTCAACCTTGCCTACAACGGCGAGTTCATGTGGCTCACCAACCTTCTGAACAAGATACCGACCGTCAACGCCACGGCGCCGTCGCGCCTGTCGCTCACGGCGGAATTCGCCCAGCTGCTGCCCCACGCCCAGAAGAGCGGCAGCAACAAGGGCTCCAGCTACATCGACGACTTCGAAAGCACACAGACAGGCATAGACCTGCGCTCGCCCTACTCGTGGTTCCTCGCCTCGACGCCCTACGAGGGCGGCGCCAACGCCATGTTCCCCGAGGCGGCGCTGAGCAACAACGTGGCCTACGGCCGCAACCGCGCCCTGCTCAACTGGTACTTCATCGACCGACTGTTCACCCAGCGCAACTCGTCAATGTGCCCGGGCTACATAAAAAGCGACCTCAAACAGCTGTCGAACCCCTACGTGCGCGAGGTCACGAGCCGCGAGATTTTCCCCGGCCGCGAGATAGGCTACGGCGAAAGCTCCACCATACAGACCCTCAACCTGTCGTACTACCCCGAAGAGCGCGGCCCCTATAACCTCGACAACACCGACATCGACGACGAGGGCAGGCTGCTGCACCCCGAACGCCGCTGGGGCGGCATCATGCGCCGACTGGACAACACCAACTTCGAGCAGAGCAACATCGAGTACATCCAGTTCTGGCTGCTCAACCCCTTCCTCGACCCCGAGAACCCCAACCTCGAGGGCGGCGACCTATACTTCAACTTCGGCGAAATCAGCGAGGACATCCTCAAGGACGGACTCAAGAGCTATGAGAACGGCATACCCTACGACGGCAACGACCAGTACCTGCAGGAGACCGTCTGGGGCCGCGTGTCCAGCCAGAACTCGCTGACATACTCCTTCGACAACGCCACCGGCGCCCGCCTGGCGCAGGACGTCGGCCTCGACGGACTTTCCAACGCCGACGAGTTCGAGTTCCCATCCTACGCCGACTATCTTGACGGTCTGCGCCGCAAGCTGTCGCCGGCCGCCATCGAGCGTATGGAGCGCGACAAGTTCTCGCCCCTCAACGACCCCGCCGGCGACAACTACCACTTCTACCGCGGCTACGACTACGACGAGGAGCGCCTGAGCATCCTCGAACGCTACAAGCGCTACAACGGCGTCGAGGGCAACTCGCTCTCGCCCGAGGACGCGCCCGACCCGCTCTACCAGAGCGCCCGCGCCGTGCCCGACGTCGAGGACATCAACCAGGACAATACCCTCAACGAATACGAGCGCTACTTCCAGTACCGCGTATCCATCCGCCCCGAGGACCTCGTTGTGGGCAAGAACTACATCACCGACAAGCAGGTGAGCGTAGTCCCCACCCGCGACGGCACAAACCCCGAAATGGAGTGGTTCCAGTTCAAGATACCCCTGAGCGACTTCGAGCGCGTCGTCGGCTCCATCGACGATTTCTCGACCATACGCTTCGCCCGCATCTTCATGACCGGCTTCAAGAAGCCCACCCACCTGCGCTTCGCCACCCTTGAGCTCGTCCGCGGCGAATGGCGCGCCTACGACTTCAACCTAAACAACCGCGGCGACGCACCCGCCCAGGGTCAGCTCGACCTCTCGGTTGTCAACATCGAGGAGAACGCCGACCGCAAGCCCGTGAACTACGTTCTGCCTCCGGGCGTGACCCGCATCACCGACCCCGGCCAGAGCCAGATCACGCAGCTCAACGAGCAGTCCATGTCGATGAAGCTGCTCGGCCTCGCCGCCGGCGACGCCCGCGGCGTATACCGCAACACCCAGCTCGACCTGCGCAACTACAAGCGACTGCAGATGTGGGTACACGCCGAAAGTCTCATCGACGACCCGACCAACCTGCGCTCGGGCGATCTGTCGGTGTTCGTGCGCCTCGGCACCGATGTCAAGAACAACTTCTACGAGTACGAAGTGCCCCTGACGCTGACACCCCACGGCCCGTACAACCGCTACCTCGACTCCGACCGCGCCATCGTGTGGCCAGAGAGCAACTACCTCAACTTCGACCTCCAGAACCTCGTCGCCCTCAAGCAGGAGCGCAACCGCGCCAAGCGCGCCGAGGAAAGCGGCGTAGGCTACGGCACCCTGTTCACAGGACGCGACCCCGACAACGAGCGCAACCGCATGGCCGTGCTGGGCAACCCCTCGCTGAGCGACGTGCGCGTCATCCTAATCGGCGTGCGCAACAACTCACCCACCACCAAAGACGGCATCGTGTGGGTCAACGAGCTCAAGGTGACAGACTTCAACGAGTCGGGCGGCTGGGCTGCCAAGGCCAACGCCACACTGAACATGAGCGACATAGCCACACTCAACATGGGCGCGCACATCGAGACCGCCGGCTTCGGCGGCGTGGACCAGAGCCTCAACGAGCGCCGCATGGACGACTACCACCAGTACAACGTCGCCGTGCAGGCCGACCTCGGCCGCTTCCTCCCCGAAGCCGCCAAGCTCAAGGCACCGATATACTACTCCGTCACCCGCGAGACCACCACGCCCAAATATAACCCCCTGGACCAGGACGTGACCATGCACGACGCCCTTGAGGACTGCGCCACCGACGCCGAGCGCGACTCCATCAACGCCTACGCCGTGCAGCAGACTACCATACAGAACTTCTCCATCTCGGGACTCAAGTTCGACGTCCGCAGCAAGCGCCCCATGCCCTGGGATCCGGCGAACTTCACTTTCAACTTCTCCTTCACCAAACAGAACAAGAAAGACCCCACCACCGAGTACGAGAATACCAACGACTACCGCGGCTCGCTGGCATACAGCTACACGCCCTACATCAAGCCCTTCAAACCTTTCGGCGGCCTGAAGTCCAAGAGCAAGAACGCCCGCTTCCTGCGCGACTGGGAGCTGCAGTGGCTGCCAAACAACATATCGTTCATGACATCGATGAGCCGCTACTACTACGAGCAGCAGACGCGCTCCGAGACCGACGTCATGTTCCAGCTGCCCGTGTCGGTGAGCAAGAACTGGCTGTGGGACCGCCAGCTGTCGCTGACTTGGAACCTCACCAAGTCGCTGTCGCTGAGCTTCAACTCGAACACCTCGGCCCGCATCGAGGAGACCGTCGGCGCCGTCAACCGCCGCCTCTTCCCCGACGAATACCGCGAGTGGAAGGACACCGTATGGCAGAGCCTGCGCTCCATGGGCACGCCCTGGAGCTACAACCAGACCTTCACCGGCCAGTACAAGGCGCCATTCTCCAAAATAGCCTTCCTTGACTACCTGACGGGCAACGTGAGCTACAACGCCACCTACCGCTGGGACCGCGGCGCCACCATCGACGGTATCCGCATGGGCAACTCCATCGCCAACCAGGCCGTATGGAACGCCGACGGACGCATCAACTTCGAGACCCTCTACAACAAGGTGCCTCTGTTCAAGGACGTCACCAAGCGCTTCGCCAACACCCGCCCGACCAACACGGCGCCAAAGAAGGCTCGCAAGTTCGAGCGCACCTACCGACTGAGCCCCGACACGACGCTCGTCATCCGTCACAACCTGCGCAACCGCAAGGTCAAGGTAACGGCCACGCGCACCGACGGCACGCCCGTGCCCGTGCGCTTCGAGGCCAAGGACGCCAACTCGGTCGAGATTCTGACACGCTCGGACGACAACCTCAAGTTCACCATCGTCGAGATTCTCAAGGACGAGCGCAGCCTCGCCCGCAACATCGGCGAGTATGCCCTGCGCTTCGTGCTGTCGCCGCGCAACGTTTCGGTGCGCTACCGCAACACGCGCTCGCTGTCGCTGCCGCTGTTCCGTCCCGACATAGGCAACATCTTCGGCCAGACGCGCTCGGCCGGCCCGATGTCGCCGGGTCTTGACTTCGCCTTCGGCTTCACCGACGAGAGCTACGTGCAGCGCGCCCTCGACCGCGGCTGGCTCATCACCGACGACGGCCAGACCTCGCCCGCTGTATGGAGCCAGGCCAACGAGCTCAACATCGAGGTCAACCTCGAGCTCTTCAAAGGCTTCAAGGTACAGCTTACGTTCAACCGCACCGACAACCGCAACCGTCAGATGCAGTTCATGTACGCCGACATGCCGACCACCTACTCCGGCACCTATACCAAGACGCACTGCGCCATCGCCACGGCCCTGCGAAGCTCGCACGCCGACAACGGCTACTACTCGGAGGCCTTCAGCAATTTCCTGGGCAACATACCCGAAATCCGCAACCGCGTCGAGGCGCAGTATGCCGGCCTCGACTATCCGGCCAACGGCTTCATGACAGGCAGTCCCCACGCCGGACAGCCCTACAACCCCGAAGTCGGCACCGTGTCCGAGACCTCGTCGGACGTACTCATCCCCGCCTTCCTGTCGGCCTACACCGGCACCTCGGCCGCGACTCAGTACCTCAATCCCTTCCCCGATTTCTCGGCGGTACTCCCCAACTGGCGCATAAGCTACGACGGCTTCATCAACCTCGGCAACATGCGCAACATCTTCAAGACCTTCACACTGAGCCATGCCTACCAGTGTACCTACTCCGTAGGCTCCTACTCGAGCTACCTCAACTGGCTCAGCGCCGAGGGCGACCTCGGCTTCACCCTCGACGAGCTCACGGGCCAGCCCGTGCCGTCGTCGCCCTTCAACATCTCGTCGGTGGCCATCACCGAGCGCTTCGCACCGCTCATCGGCGTCAACGTCACCCTCAAGAACGAGATGCAGATCAAGGCCGAGTACCGCGACCAGCGCACCGTCACCCTCAACAGCGCCGCCGGTCAGGTGGTGGAGGCCGCCTCGAAAGGCATGACCTTCGGCTTAGGCTACAAAATCGTGGGCTTCAACACCGTGCTTAAGATGCGCGGCAGCGGTACGGGCGTCAGCAACGACCTGACCCTTAACGCCGACGTATCCATCCAGAACAACCAGGCGCTCATACGCCGCATCGAGGGCGCCTACACCCAGCCCACCAGCGGCACACGCACCTTCGGCCTCAACTTCACAGCACAGTACATACTCTCGAAGCGCCTGACCATCAGCGCCTACTTCGACCATCAGGTCAACACCCCCATCGTCACCACGAGCTCCTACCCCACCACCAACACATCCTACGGCCTCAACTTCAACCTCTCGCTGGCACGTTGATGCGGAGGCTTGGCCCCGGAACCGGCGCCTTTTCATTTCCATATACTAACCAATCATCATATTATGAAACAAACTCTATTCTGTATTCTTGCACTCGCAGCTGCAGCCATCGGAGCATACGCCGAAAACCCTCGGAGCATCACGCCCACGGCCGCCGGCCTGCGCCAGTTCGGCCGCACTTCCGCCGACGTCGGAGCCGTCGTGACTCCGGCTCCCGCCGAGGCTCCCGAAAACGCAGTCGAAGTGCCGTTCACGCATCAGCTCGGCAAAAACAGTCCCGACAAGGGCTTCATCGTGGCCAACTATACCCTCATCAACGCCAACGGCGACGGCCGCTCGTGGAAGCTGTGCGCCGTCAACGACTACTCGGCCTGCATGGCACCCGAGGCGTCCAAAGACATTGAAGTCAACGACGACTGGCTCATCACCATGCCCGTGCACATGGCAGCGGGCAACTACAAGGTGAGCTTCGACCTGGGCTTCATGGGCTCGGGCGCGACAGGTGTGAGCATGGAGGTCAAGCTCGGCAAGACTCCCACCGCCGAGGGCATGACAGCCGAAATCGTTCCCGCCACCACATTCACCGAAAAGAACACCACGACCTACGAGTACAACTGCGCCATCCCCGAGGACGGCTACTGGTACATCGGCTTCCACTGCATCACCACCAAGGCTCAGAAGGGCGCCGTGAAGCTCTACAACATCGGCGTCGCCGCAGGTGAAGTGGTCAACATCGACCCGCCCGCCGCCGGCGAGCTCAGCTGGGTTCTCGCGCCCAAGGGCGGACTCAGCGCCACCGTGACATACGTGGCGCCCACCAAGACCAAGAGCGGCGCCGACCTGACCGAAATCACCAAGGTCGAGATTACCTCGCGGTGGGGCGTCGACAAGTTCACTTACGAGGACGTCGCTCCCGGCCAGACCATCACCATCGAGGACGTCGAGATGTACCAGGGCTTCAACAACCGCTTCACCGGCGTGGCCTACGTCGGTGAGAAAGCCGGCGACATGGTCGAGTACAAGTCGATTTTCTGCGGCAAGGACACACCCCTGGCACCTACCAACGTGCGCCTTGAAAGCAAGGACGACTACAGCGGCGCCGTTCTTAGCTGGGACGCCGTCGGCGAAACCGGCGAGAACGGCGGCTATGTCGACCCCGAGGCTGTGACATACTACATCTTCGATGCTTTCGGCAACTACACCGACCCCGCCATCGGACAGACCTCCGCCACGACGGCGACACTGAATTTCCCCGAGCTGCAGGGCCAGGACTTCGTGGCCTATCAGGTTACGGCAGGATATGAGGAGAACTACTCGACCGAGACCTCGTCTAACATCGTGGTTGTCGGCACTCCCGACGCCATGCCCTTCACCGAGTCCTTCGGCAACGGCATCTACGAGGGAGTATGGTGTCTCGACCCGCATACAAGCGCCTCCGGCCAGCAGTACGGCACCGTCAACGACAACTACTTCTCCTCGCTCATCGACCCCGACGACCCCGAGGCCCCCGAACCTCTGACCTCGTTCGACGGCGACAACGGCTTCTGGTACTGGCTGCCTATGGACAAGGACGTCATGGTCGGCCTTATGTCCGTGCGCACCGACATCTCGCAGGCCGCCGCCCCCGTGCTCGAGTTCCGCTATCAGGGACAGGGCAGCACCATCGACGTGCTTGTAGCCGCCGGCAAGGGTGACCTCGAAATCGTGAAGAGCATCGACCTCTCCGCCGAGCCCACCGAGGGCTGGACCGTGGCCCGCATACCGCTGAGCGAATACAAGGCCGCCGGTGCCGTGAGCTTCGAGATTCGCCTGACAGCCACCCACAACGACGACGCCCACGTGTGGAGCGTGCCCCTCGACTACGTGACCGTGCGCGACCTCGCCGACACTGACCTGCGCATAGTCAGCGCCTCGACCTCGGCAGCGCGCACCGCTCCCGGCGAGACCGTGACCCTCAAGGCCCGCGTCCACAACCAGGGCCTGCTGGCCGCCGACAGCCGCGTCGAGCTTAACATCAACGACGTAACCGTCGACACCAAGGAACTCGGCGTCATGGCTCCCGACAGCTTCGGCGACGTCGAATTCGCCTATACCGTTCCCTACGACGCTCCCGACGAACTCTCCGTCCGCATGACTGCCGTGGCCGCGGGCGACAATCTGACCGACAACAACGACGCCGTATGCACCATCGCGGTGCAGTATCCGTCGTTCCCCGGCATCAGCGCCCTGAACGGCAGCGCCAATGACGACGGCACCGAAGTGACGCTGCAGTGGAACGCTCCCGTATTCGACACTCCCGAACCCCGTCAGATATTCGAGGACTTCGAGAACCCCTCCTACACTCCGATGAGCATCAGCGGCTGCGGCGGCTGGACTGTACACGATGTCGACAAGGCACGCACCATCAACGTGTTCTACGAGCTCTACAACCCCTATCAGACCGCGCCCATGGCCTTCCAGCTCTTCAACCGCGTTGCCGCACAGGTGACCGAGAACTACTGGCAGGACGCCGAGCCTCACAGCGGCGACAGCTTCATGCTTGCCCCGACCGCCTACTACGACGACAATGACAACTGGCTGGTTTCGCCCGAACTGTCGGGCCGCGCGCAGACGGTGAGCTTCTGGGCCAAGAGCTTCAGCATCGCCTGGCCCGAGGCATTCGAGGTCCGCTACTCCACGGGCGGCAACGGCCTTGCCGACTTCCCCGACGGCAACATCCTGTCGGTCGAGAACTATCCGGCCAACGGCGAGGTTCCCGAGACATGGACGCTCTTCAAAGTCGCTCTCCCCGAAGGCGCCAAGCACTTCGCCATCCGCCACACCGGCTACTACACCTGCGCTCTCTACATCGACGACATCAGCTATGAGGGCATGCCCGAGCTGCCCGCCGACCTCGCCGTCGAGGGCTACCACATCATGCGCGACGGCGTGATGCTGACCGAAGCTCCCGTGAACGGGACGAGCTACACCGACACACTTCCCGACGAGGGCGCCGGCGAGTTCAGCTACAACTACACCGTGCTTCCGGTGTTCAACCACGGCGTTGGCCGCGGCGAGACGGTGAGTGTCAGCGTGATGCGTTCGGGCATCGAATCGGTGACCGTTGACAATGCCGACGCATCGGACCGCTACTACAACCTTCAGGGCATAGAGGTTCCCGCCGACCGACTCGGCACGGGTGTCTATATCCGTGTTCGCAACGGCGTAAGCACCAAAGTTACAGTGCGCTAAACATTCCTGCCACCCAGTCCTGAGGGACGGGACAGACAAGCTTCAGAAGCGGGCGTTGCCGAAAATGGCAGACGCCCGCTTTTTTTTGGCTTCACTATAAGGCTCCGTTCCCCAAAAATCGCTATATTTGTGCGAAATTAGGGCAAACCGCCCGCACCCAACCGAACTGAACGAAGAATGCAATACCTGAGCACTGCAACCCTCCGCCACACCATAGTCCGCCTGGCTGCGGCGACCGCCATAGTCCTCGGCGGCTTCATGCCCGCCTTTGCCGCGGACGAGCAGCCGGCCGACAGCGTCGAGGCCGCCATCGAAAGCCTCCGCGCAGCCGTGCGCCGCAGTCCACGCAGCGCCGACGCCAACCTGCGCCTCGGGAGCGCTCTTTTCGAAGCCGGACGCCTTGAGGAGGCCCGCGAACCGCTTGCTACCGCCGCCCGCCGCGGCGCAACCGACGCTTACGGCTTTTTGGCTCGCCTGGCCCTCGCCGACTACGACCCCGACGCCGCCTCCGAACATCTCGACTCCTGGCGCAGCCGCCTGAGCCGCAACCGCCGCCCCGTGCCCGACAAGCTCGAGGCACTGGGCACGCAGACCGTGCAGATGCGCAACATGCTTGCCCGCGTGGAACGCATAGAGATTCTCGACAGCATCGTCGTGCCCCGCACCGAATTTTTCGCCGCCTACCGCCTCAGCAGTCAGGCCGGACGAATCCTGCCTGCCGACGCCGTCGACCGCCGTATCGGCGCCGACGCCGCCACCCTGCCAGCCTATATGCCCGAAAACGGCTCGGAACTGCTATGGGCAGCCACCGACTCGGCCGGAGTCTATGAGCTCTATGGCGCCGACATTCTCGACGACGGCACCCCCGACGGAGCCGGACCTCTTGACAGCGCCCTCGGTCAGGGCGGCAACGCAGCCTATCCCTTCCTCATGCCCGACGGCATGACCCTCTACTTCGCAGCCGACGGCGAGGGAAGCCTCGGAGGCTACGACATCTTCATGACCCGCCGCGATGACGGCGACAACGGCACCGAATACTTCCAGCCCCAGAACGTGGGCATGCCCTACAACTCGCCTTTCGACGACTACATGCTGGCCATCGACGAGGTGAGCGGACTGGGCTGGTGGGCCACCGACCGCAATCAGATTGCCGACTCGGTGACAGTCTACGTCTTCGTTCCCTCGGCCATGCGCATCAATGTCGCAGCCGACGACCCCGACCTCAAGTCGCTGGCACGCATCGACAACATAGCCCTGACGCAGCGCCCCGACACCGATGCCGCCGCCGTACTGAGCGAGCGTATGCCCGCCCGCCGCGAGCACGGCACGCGCGGAGGCACCACCTCCTTCGTGCTTGACATGGGCGACGGCCGCGTCTTCACCTCGCTCGACGACTTCAGCAATCCGCAGGCACGCTCGGCCATGGTCGAACTTCTCAGCGCCGAGGCAGCACTGCGCCGCCACCTCGAGAAAGTGGACAAGCTGCGCGGGCGCTACGCCGGAGGCGACCGCAGCGTGGCATCCGAAATCCTGTCCGGCGAGGCCGAGAGCGCCCGCATGAGACGCGACATAGCCTCCGCCCGCAACCGCGTCATCCGCTCCGAACTCCGCTGACTACTCTCTCCGGCATTCCGAACCGATAAATCAATCATTTCCCGACCATATGAAACTGACAATCATCCTCATCATCGCGCTGGCAGTCGTGGTGCTGATTGTGTTCTTCTACTACTGTCCCTTCTTCCTGTGGATTTCCGCCCGCGTGAGCGGCGTGAAGGTGTCGCTGCTCCAGCTCGTGCTGATGCGCATACGCCAGGTGCCTCCGGGCGTCATCGTGCGCGCCCTCATCGAGGCCCACAAGGCCGGACTGCATGACGTGAACCGCGACGACCTCGAGGCGCACTACCTTGCCGGCGGCAATGTCGAGCGCGTCGTCCACGCCCTCGTGTCGGCATCCAAGGCCAACATCGACCTCGGCTTCAAGATGGCCACAGCTATCGACCTCGCCGGCCGCGACGTCTTCCAGGCCGTGCAGATGAGTGTGAATCCCAAGGTCATCGACACTCCTCCCGTCACCGCGGTGGCCAAGGACGGCATCCAGCTGATAGCCAAGGCCCGCGTGACCGTGCGCGCCAACATCCGCCAGCTTGTCGGCGGCTCCCGCGAGGATACCGTACTCGCCCCTCTCCGCGAGGGCATAATGA
>JAIDUY010000180.1 GCA_029059965.1 Muribaculaceae bacterium | reverse complement strand
GGCAGAAGTGGTTCGACGGCAAGACACCCGCCGATGCGGGCGTCAAGGGCGACCACCTCGTGGGCGACTGCTACGTGGCGTTCAGCTCGCACCTCAAAGGCGAGGTCGAGGAGCTGATGGCCAAGGGCATGAGCAAGGAAGAGGCCGAGGCTGCATCGCCGCTGATGGCCGAGGCCCGCGAGATGCTCCGCAAATGGGAGGCCGGCGACAAGGACGTGCGCGCCCTGTGGGAGAAGATGAACGGCTGGGTCTACGCCGGCTTCGACGAATCGTACAAGCGCATGGGCGTGGGCTTCGACAAAATCTACTACGAAAGCCAGACCTACCTCGACGGCAAGGCCAAGGTGCTCGAAGGACTCGAGAAAGGCCTGCTCTACAAGCGTGAAGACGGTTCGGTATGGGCCGACCTGACCGCCGAAGGTCTCGACCACAAGCTGCTTCTGCGCAGCGACGGCACCTCGGTCTACATGACCCAGGACATCGGCACCGCCAAGCAGCGCTTCGACGACTATGCCATCGACAAGATGATATATGTGGTGGGCAACGAACAGAACTACCACTTCCAGGTACTCTCGATACTTCTGGACCGCCTCGGCTTCAAATGGGGCAAGGACCTTGTCCACTTCAGCTACGGCATGGTCGAGCTGCCCGAAGGCAAGATGAAGAGCCGCGAAGGCACCGTTGTCGACGCCGACGACCTGATGGAGGACATGAAGAACTCCGCCCGCGAGGTGTCCGAACAGCTCGGCAAGCTCGACGGCCTGAGCGAGTCCGAAATCGACGAAATCGCCGAGACCGTGGGCATGGGCGCCCTGAAGTACTTCCTGCTGAAAGTCGACCCGCGCAAGAACATGGTCTTCAACCCCAAGGAGTCGATAGACTTCAACGGCAACACAGGCCCCTTCATCCAGTACACCTACGCCCGCATCCGCTCGGTGCTCCGCCGCGCCGCCGAGGCCGGCTTCGAGGCCGCCGACTACAGCGCCGTGGTGCCCAACGAGAAGGAGACCGAACTCATCCAGCACCTTGCCGACTTCCCCGCGACAGTAGAGGCCGCCGGCAACAACTTCTCGCCCGCCCTCATTGCAGGCTACGCCTACGACCTGGTGAAGAAATACAACCAGTTCTACCACGACTGCCCCATCATGCGCGAGGAGGACGCCGCCGTGCGCTCGCTGCGCCTGACCCTGTCGGATGCCACCGCCCGCACTGTCAAAACAGCCATGGGCCTGCTCGGCATCAATGTGCCCGAACGCATGTAACATTTTTCAACTCTCAACTCAATAAAGCATTATGTATCCAGACTACAACAATCCGTATCAGAACGGATATATGAGCCGCCCCGACGAGGCCCGACTGGCCAACACGGTCAGCTCGACGATGAAGCGCGTATATCTCAAAATGACGCTCGCCCTGGTGGTGACCGCCTTCACGGCGCTGTTCTGCGCCATCCCCGACGGAGCCTACGCCACCTTCCTGCGTTCGCACACATGGTTCACGTGGGTAATCGTAGCCGCCGAACTCGGCATCGTGTTCTCGCTCTCGGGAGCCGTGCGCAAGATGAGCAGCGTCACGGCCACGCTGCTGTTCTACGTCTTCGCGGTGCTCAACGGCATGATGCTGTGCACCATCTTCTGGGCGTACAGCACCGCCGCCATAGTCAAGACCTTCTTCATCACCGCCGGCACCTTCGGCGCGATGAGCATCTACGGCTACTGCACCAACCGCGACCTGTCGAAAGTCGGGTCCTTTCTGTTCATGGCTCTTATCGGCCTGATTATCGCGTCGGTAGTCAACATCTTCCTGCGCAGCACCGGCCTCGACTGGATTATCTCGATAGCCGGCGTGGCCATCTTCGTGGGCCTCACGGCATGGGACACCCAGCAGGTCAAGACCATGGCAGCCCTCGCGCCGGCCGAAAGCGCCGGGCGTCTGGCCACCCTCGGAGCGCTGACGCTCTACCTTGACTTCATCAATCTGTTCCTGTTCCTGCTGCGTATCTTCGGCGGCAACCGCGACTGATATTCACAAGCATACGGTGCGGCGCGGGCTGAATTGCAGTCCGCGCCGCATCCATAGAGTTACGTTCCTATGGACTTCGCTAAATACAAGCCTCACTACAAGTCTATTATCTTCCTCGGCCTGCCACTGCTGGTCGGTCAGTTAGGCAACATCGCCGTCGGTTTCGCCGACAATATCATGGTTGGACACCACGGCACCCCTGAGCTTGCGGCAGCCTCGTTCGTGAACAATTTCTTCAACGTAGCACTGTTCGCATGTGTCGGCTTCGCCTATGGGCTGACGCCGCTGATAGGCTCGCTACACGCCCGCAACGAGAACCGCCGCATCGGCGCCTATGTGCGCATCGGCTTACGCATCAATCTGATATTCACACTATTAGTGAGCGCCATAATGCTGGGCATCTACTTCTTCCTGGACCGCCTGGGGCAGCCTTCGGAGCTGATGGTGTTCATCAGGCCGTACTACCTCATCGTGCTGGCGGGCATGATTCCCGTGTGCCTGTTCAACGTGTTCGCCCAGTGGTGCTTCGGCATCGGCAACACCGTGGTGCCCACCGCCATCCTGCTTGCGGGCAATGTGGTGAATATCGCCGGCAACTATGTGCTGATATTCGGACATTTCGGCGCACCCGAGCTCGGCCTGACCGGCGCCGGCCTCAGCACCCTCGGCACCCGCATACTCACCATGACAGCCATTGCGCTCATCTTCCTGTACGGCAGGCGCGGCGCCGCCTATCGCGAGGGCTACAGGCAGCCGGGACATGAAGCCGGCCGCGGCTCGAAGATAGCCCGGACGGGCTTCCCCGTGGCCATGCAGATGTTCTTCGAGACGGCAGCCTTCTCGGGCTCGGCCGTCATCGCCGGACTTTTGGGTGCCATTCCGCTGGCAGCCTTGCAGATTATCGTGGTAATCGGTATGTTCGGCTTCTGCATCTACTACAGCATCGGGGGCGCCATGGCCATCGACCTGAGCTTCGCCGCCGGGCGAACCGACAACACCGGCATGAGGCGCTCGGCATGGGCCGGCTACCATCTGACGCTCGTCTCTATGCTTGCGGCGTCGGCACTGTTCATCTTCTGCGGACGCGACATCATGGGCTGGTTCACCGACGATGCAGCCGTGCTGACCGCTGCAGGCGCCGTGATTTTCCCGATGGTGCTCTACCAGCTTGGCGATGCCACGCAGATAACCTTCGCCAATGCCCTCCGCGGCACCTCGCAGGTGACGCCGATGCTCTTCATCGCCTTCTTCAGCTACGTCATTGTCGGACTTCCCGCCACCTATGTTCTGGCCATAACTGCGGGTCTGGGTCTCTACGGCATCGTGCTGAGCTTCTCGGCCTCGCTGTTCCTGGCAGCCATCCTCTATTTCATTTTCTTCATGAAAGCAACAAAAGCAAGAAAAATGCAATAAAATTTGACGGTTTGATTGCAAAGTACTATATTTGCGTTGAACAGCAGAGTGCCGACTGCATGTCGGCAAAACTTCGTTGCCCGCGCAAAAAACAATCAAAAAAAAGTCTAACCAAAAAAACGGTGATTCCATGAAAAAGATTCTGACATGTTTGTCAGACAAAATCTTTGTATAAGTTTTACAAAATTTGAACAAAACATCATATCTGTTGCGTTATAAGAAGTAAATTGTTTCAAACAATATGAAAATTTGCTCACATAATCAAAACTAAAGTATAGTCTAACAAAAACAAGATGAAAAAAATTCTTTTAATCTGCGGTTTGCTTGCTGCAAACGTATTACTCTTCGCTCAGGGGAGTAATCAGAGCACAATCAACTCTGTCAATTCACACGACTGCCTGGCCGGAGGCGTTGGCACAGAAGCCTGCGAAATAGATGCTGGAATATCATTCAGAGGTGGCATAACTTTCAAGTGCTCTGTTAACTGCAAAGATGGTTATTACGCCTGCTGCGGTTTAGGCTGTGAATGCCTATCCGATGAGTTTGCTAAGCCCACCGATCCATATGCGCCGGCAATCCAATAATATGAAGAGCCTGCTTATCGCGGCGACAGCAATAATTGCTGTCGCCGTGGCGGCGTGCGGCGATGGCCGGGCGGATGGAGTCAAGACGGTGAGGATAGACCCTGACAATGTCACTGAGATTCAGATAGACGAGCGCGACCTACTGCCGCTTGAGACCCGCGACAGCTCCCTGCTGTACGACATCTGCGACATCGAGCATATCGGCAACAGATACATTATCTATTCCCGTAACCTCCTGCGGATTTTCGATGCTGAAAACGGGCGCTGGCTCGGAAACTTGGCCAAGCGTGGAAATGGCCCGGGTGAGTATAACTTCATAAGTAATTTTCGCAGCAGCGGCGACACTCTGCTGGTATTCGATTCCAATCAGAACAAAGAGTTCCGCTATCTAAGCGACGGCACTTTCCTTGGAGACAGCAATCCTTTCGGTTTGGGACCGGATTTCGATGGTGTTCCGCTGTCGGTAAGCTCATATTTCGTAGCACCTGACGGCGACGGCTACTACGCAATCAACAACTATGTCGGCAGCACAGACATACCGACTCCGGCCTATACCCGCTACAATGCCGCAGGAGAGGCCATCGGCATCGTCCCCGGCAGAGGATTATATGGCGGCGGATACCTGACCGACAGAGGTTTCACCGATCAGGAACATAATCGCATCCTTGTATGGGAAGCCCTCAAAGACACACTCTTTGATATAGCGGGTACGCAGGTCAGGCCTCTCTATGCATTTGATTTCGGTGAGAAAAGTCTTCCGGCTGAAATTTTGGCAATGCCTGACCTGACAGACAGAATGCAGTCTTTCGTGAACATCGATGACGACAGAATATCCTTGCTCCGCTATTTCCACAGCAAAGGCGATAATCTCTATTTCACAATGACTCAAAGAAGAGAGTACAACGACTTTGTCCGCTACAACGAGGCCGACGGCAGCTACCGCATTCTTCATTTCCTTGACCCGAACGGACGGTATACTCCCAATAGTTTCCTCAAAATCGAGGGCGACAGCGCCATCGTCTCGCTCAGCGATGAAGCTTGCCCCGAAAGCAACCCCGTCCTGTACCGCTTCCCGCTAAGTCTGTTCGAGCAGTGAACGCGAGTCCTGCTTTGGTTGCTCTGCCACACAGTCCCGCAAGTGACAAAATACTTTTGAATGGCATTGCGATACTCATCTACCAGTTGGAATCCATGAAAATTTTTAAACAAAACTTTCCGCCTGCGCTATATTAGAGCCGGTTCCCCAATATTTGTTAATGCTGGGGTCGCATATCTCTGAGTGATTTTTGTCTTGTGATGTCATCGGC
>JAIDUY010000018.1 GCA_029059965.1 Muribaculaceae bacterium | reverse complement strand
CGCATGCGGCGGAAGAAGAATGTCATCAGCAGGGTGGCGATGTGGGCGCCGTCGACGTCGGCATCGGTCATGATGATGATTTTATGGTAGGCCAGCTTCGAGATATTCGGAGCCTTGGGGTCGTCGTCGGTGCCGATGGTCACGCGCAGGGCGCGGAACATGTTGGCGATTTCCTGCGAGTCGAGGATGCGGTGGGGTGCGGCCTTCTCGACGTTCAGGATTTTGCCTCGCAGAGGCAGGATGGCCTGGAAGCGGCGGTCGCGGGCCTGCTTGGCCGTGCCGCCTGCCGAGTCACCCTCGACAAGGAAGATTTCGCAGTCCTCGGCCGTGCGGCTGGAGCAATCGGTGAGCTTGCCGGGGAGGCCGCCGCCGACAAGGGGCGACTTGCGGAGCACCTTCTGGCGGGCGTCCATGGCCGCATGGCGTGCCTGAGCGGCAAGGATGACCTTCTCGACGATGGTCTTGGCCTCGGCGGGATGTTCCTCCAGATAGTAGCCCAAAGCCTCGCTCACGGCGCTGTAGACGGCGCCGGCCACCTCGCTGTTGCCCAGCTTGGTCTTGGTCTGGCCTTCGAACTGGGGTTCCATCACTTTGACGGAGATTACGGCGGTGAGGCCGTCGCGGAAGTCGTCGCCCGAGATTTCGACCTTGGCGTTCTTGAGCAGGTTGTTGTCCTCGGCGTACTTCTTCAGTGTCGTGGTCAGGGCGCGGCGGAAGCCCATCAGGTGGGTGCCGCCCTCGATGGTGTTGATGTTGTTGACGAAGGAGTAGATGTTCTCGTTCGAGGTAGTATTATATGTAAAGGCAACCTCGACGGGTATGCCGGCCTTCTCGGTGTTGAGGTCGATGACGTCGTTGATGAGCGACTCCTTGTTCGAGTCTATGTACTGCACGAACTCGCGCAGACCCTCGCGCGAGTAGAATTCCTCGCTGCGGGGCTTGCCCTCGGCGTCGAGCTGGCGCATGTCGGTCAGGCGCAGCGAGATGCCGGAGTTGAGGTAGGCCAGGTCGCGCAGACGGTTGGCCAGGATGGAGTAGTCGTACACGCTCACGGTGAATATCGAGGTGTCGGGCTTGAAGGTCACCGTCGTGCCGGTGCTGTCGCTCTCGCCCACGATCATAAGCTCAGTGGTGGGCTTGCCGCAGGAATATTCCTGAGCGTAGACCTTGCCGTTGCGGCGCACCTCGGCGCGCAGATAGGTCGACAGCGCGTTGACGCAGCTCACGCCCACGCCGTGCAGACCGCCGCTGACCTTGTACGAGCCTTTGTCGAACTTGCCGCCAGCGTGGAGCACCGTCAGGACAACCTCCAGAGCGCTCTTGTGCTCCTTCTCGTGCATGTCCACGGGGATACCGCGGCCGTTGTCGACCACCGTGATGGAGTTGTCGGCATTGATTGTGACCTCTATGTGGGTCGCGAATCCTGCGACGGCTTCGTCGATGGAGTTGTCCACAACCTCGTAGACAAGGTGGTGGAGACCTTTTTCAGATATGTCGCCGATGTACATCGCCGGGCGCTTGCGGACGGCCTCAAGGCCTTCGAGCACCTGGATGTTACTGGCGCTATATTCCTCTTTGTCTTCTATCATATTATTATCGGATTGTTTCCTTATATATGTATTCGCGTTTAAACGTACAAAGGTACAAAAAAAATGCCGACTGAGCAAAAATCATAAAAAATGATGCCCCGCTTGACGCGGCCTCCATCCGACGCCCTGAAAAAGCTCCTGATGCTGAAAATTTTTTTCGACCCATATCTGACGGCATCACAAATGTTTATGCGAATGTGTGCAAAATTGTCTGAAATTTTTTCGCCGAAAAATTTGCACAGTTCAAAAAAGCATCGTAACTTTGCATCGCTTTTGAGAAAGACGGGGTGTAGCTCAGTTGGTTAGAGTACGCGTCTGGGGGG
>JAIDUY010000179.1 GCA_029059965.1 Muribaculaceae bacterium | reverse complement strand
CGTTACCGGCCGCGCCCTGCTTGACGAAATCGAGGTTTCCGACGAGGTCGTCGAATCTGCCGCCGGTGTCGACGGCGACGCTTCCGAAGCCGCCACCGACATGCAGGCCGCCAGGAACCCCGACTTCTACCCCGCCCGCAAGCTCCTGCGCCTCGGTCCCGACGGACTACTCGTCCCCGACCCCGAGGCAGTCAGCGAGATTGCCGACAACTATTGGAAATGATTTTTTAACGCCGCACGCCCAACCTTTGCCCCCGCGTGGCGTTATTGCAATACCGCACCACAACCGGCACCTCCCTCGCAGACCAAAATTCAAGTATAGTGCCGGTCCGCAGTCAGACCTTTTTATGGTTGAATGTTATATAATCCCGTCCGTTATCCCCGTCGCCCCGCGCGCCGGGGATAATTATTTCGGCATACTGTTTACTGACTGACGTCGATGGCAATTTGCGATTGCGATTGATTACAACAAAAGCCTTAATCAGGCGCGTTATAATTTTGTTGTTTAATGCTAAACGTTTAACTTTGCATCAGGATTACCTGACATTAACCATCGAGAGATAAAGCGAGACTCCCGGCGCAAACTGAAATTATGCACAAATTATTCAAATACGATAGGGCGATTAACTCTTTGCTGTACTCCTTGCAGCAATTGGGCGGCAAGACAGATATGCACAAGTTATGCAAGATTCTGTATTTTGCAGACCAGCGCCATTTGTCGGAATATGGCCGCAGCATAACCGGTGATACTTACATCGCAATGCAGTTCGGGCCGGTGCCTTCGTGTGTCGATGATATTCTCAAGGCGCTCCGTGGCGACAGCTTCTTTTCGTCCGTGTCGGAAATCGAGCAGCTCAGGCATTTTATGGTCTTTGAGAACAGGTTCATAATCCGCGCCCTGAAAGAGCCGGATATGGATGAATTGTCAGGCTCGGACGTGAGGTGTCTGGACTACGCCATCGGTCTCTGCAAAGATAAATCTTTCACCGAGTTGACTTCGTTCTCGCATGGCCTGGCCTGGAGTAATACCCAGCGAGACCGGGCTATCTCCGTGAAGGACATCCTGCGTGAAGCCGGTGATGATGAGGCTTATGTCGAGTACATCGCGGACAATCTCAAAACTCAAGCCGCGTTTCTGTGATGGAACTCCCGGCTGAATTCCTGAGACAAAGCCTGACGCGAGGCTCTATATTGCTTTCGGATAGTTTCGAGGACATAGACCACGCCAAATTTTTTGTCGTAATGGGTGTGTACGAGGACCGTATAGCCGGTTTTTTCTTCATCAATTCCCGAATCCATCCCATTGTGGCGTCTAAGCCCGCGCACTTTTCTCATCGTCCTCTTGTTTATCCGCTGACTAAGTAGTAACTTTGTCGGCAAAAGCAGGAGTAAGAGCAGAAAGGTCAGCTGCCAAAGGCTTTTAGAGCCTTGAATGAGGAAAGGACCGCCCTCACTCCTGCTATCCGTTACAACCTCTACAAATTCACCACCATTCTTTGCGGCTTGATTGTAGAGGTTTTTTAGTCTCTTAGCATCAAAAATATCATCAGATATTGCATCGGGAGCGCCAAAAGATATAGTTTGGCCTGCTTGAATCGTACTGCCCGCCGTCAAGCCGTGCCTCGAACGCATCGTCAGCCTCACGCGCCGCAACGCGCTCCGGCCTCCCCACGCTCATTCTCATGGTTAATGGGAATACGCGACAGCGCCGAGAAAATATCAGACTCGGCCGTCTAAGCGTCAGTTACTTCGTCTATTTCCCCTCGGGATACAGGCGGTTGGCTTCCGCCAGTCGAGCCTTCGCCCTCTCGGCCTCCTCGGCCGCCCATTTCGCGCGCTCTTCCGGCGACAGCTTCATGAAGGACTCTTTCCAGGCTTTCTGCTTGGCCAGCATCCTCAGCGTCGACTCTCTGTGGTAATCGTTCAGAAACTTCATCTTCTTCAGTTTGATGTTGCAAAGATAGCGAATCGTTTTCAATATCCGAAATGCCTTGCCGCCAAGCGTCGTGACGACATACCCAAATCCTCCAGCCGCGCCTGTTGCCGCCACATGCGCTCCTTTTCACGACCCTGCGGTGTGCCACTCTATACCGACCTCGTGTCGCCCCGCGCGCCGGGGATAATTTTTAGCCGGGGGCGGGCTGATTGCCGTGTGGAGGAAATTTATTATCTTTGCAGGTTGTAGCAAATCAGCAGACGATGAAATTCAAAATCAGTTCGCAGTACAAGCCCACCGGCGACCAGCCCGAGGCCATACGCCAGCTCTCGCAGGGCGTCCTCGAGGGTCGCGAGGCTCAGACTCTGCTCGGTGTCACCGGCTCGGGCAAAACCTTCACAATGGCCAACGTCATCGAGCAGGTGCAGCGCCCCACGCTGATTCTGAGCCATAACAAGACTCTCGCCGCACAGCTTTACAGCGAGTTCAAGCAGTTCTTCCCAGACAACGCCGTTCAGTACTTCGTGTCCTACTACGACTACTATCAGCCCGAGGCCTACATACCCTCGGTCGACAAGTACATCGAGAAGGACCTGATGATCAACGACGAAATCGAGCGCCTGCGCCTTGCCACGACCTCGGCCCTGCTGTCGGGCCGGCGCGATGTCGTGGTCGTCTCGTCGGTCAGCTGCCTCTACGGCATGGGCAATCCCGAGGATTTCAACGAAAGCGTCGTCACCGTCCGCAAGGGAGAGCGCATTGCCCGCAACGAGTTCCTGCGCAAGCTCGTATCCGCCCTCTACAGCCGCAACGAAGTCGACTTCCAGCGAGGCAACTTCCGCGTCAAGGGCGACACCGTCGACATCCGTCTGGCCTACGAGGAAATCATTGTCCGCGTGGTGTTCTGGGGCGACGAGGTCGAGAGCGTCATCACGATGCACCCCGACGACAACGCCCACCTCGGCACCCACGACAGCTTCAACATCTATCCCGCCAACCTCTTCGTTACCTCGCCTCAGCGCCAGGCCTCGGCCGTGGCCCAGATTCAGCTCGACCTCGGCAAGCAGATCGAGTTTTTCAGCAAGGAGGCACGCCTGCTCGAAGCTCAGCGCATCGAGGAGCGCGTCACCTACGACCTCGAGATGATAAAGGAGCTCGGCTACTGCACCGGTATCGAGAACTATTCCCGCTACTTCGACGGACGACGCGAAGGCGAACGTCCTTTCTGCCTCCTCGACTACTTCCCCGACGACTTCCTTACCATAATAGATGAGAGCCACGTCACCGTGCCGCAGATTCGCGCCATGTACGGCGGCGACCGCTCCCGCAAGTCCAACCTCGTCGAGTACGGCTTCCGCCTCCCCGCAGCCATGGACAACCGCCCCCTCAAGTTCGAGGAGTTG
>JAIDUY010000178.1 GCA_029059965.1 Muribaculaceae bacterium | reverse complement strand
ACGAGACAGGTGCTGGGATATACCACAGCTCCCGCCGAATTCTGGGACAGCATACGCTCGTGGCTGAAACGCCGCCACTCCTGGGATGTCGGGCGCGACGAGATTACTTTCCTTCCCGGTTTGAAAAAGGGACTCGGTCTGTGTATCAACTTCTTCACCAAGCCTGGCGACGCCATCGTCATCCAGCCTCCGGTCTACCATTCGTTCCACTCCGTCATAGAGGGCAACGGACGTCGTACAGCCGCCAATCCGCTGCGAATCAACGCCGAAAGCAACTACGAAATGGATTTTGACGGCCTGCTTGAGCTTATTGGCCGGGAACATCCGACCATGATGATAGTATGCAACCCTCACAATCCCATCGGCTTACAGTGGGATGCCGCGACGCTGAGGCGTGTGGCTTCAATATGCAGTGAGCATGGCATGGTGCTTGTCTCCGACGAAATATACGGCGACATGATGCTCGGCGGCCGCCGTCACATTCCCACTTGTACCGTATCGCCCGAAGCCGAGGACGTCACCGTGACTCTCGGTGCCCCGTCCAAGACATTCAACATACCGGGAATCGTAAGCGCCTGGGCTGCCGTAAAGTCGGAACGGCTGCGTAAGCCTTTCTTCGAATGGCTTGCGGCAAGCGAGTTCAACACTCCGCCTATAGCGGCTTTAGTAGCGACTCAGGCCGCCTACGAACACGGCGAGCCGTGGCTCGACCAAGCGCTCGCCTATCTGCAGGACAATGTCGACCATGCCGCCCGCTTCTTTAGCGCCGAGCTCCCCGAGGTGGGGCTCCACCTCCCCGAAGCCTCCTTTGCAGTGTGGCTCGACTTCCGCCGTCTCGGCCTTTCGCAGGACAGTCTTGTCAGATTGCTGATCGACCGTGCCCGCCTCGCGCTGAGCGAGGGCAGCACTTTCGGAGCCGAAGGCAGCGGATTCATGCGCATGAACATAGGCGTGCCACGCGCCATACTGGACATGGGGCTCGGACGCCTCCGTGATGCTGTCGTCTCACTTCGGAACGGAGGCGGCGTGAGTGCTTCGCCACGTCTGCCTGAAATTCCCTTCGTGAAGATGCACGGCCTCGGCAACGACTTCGTCTACGTGGACTGTTTCGGACGTCAGCTCGACAATCTGTCCGAACTGGCCGTCGAGATGAGCCGTCGGCACACAGGCATAGGCTCGGACGGAATCATCGCCATCCTGCCGAGCGACAAGGCCGACTGCCGTATGCGCATCTTCAATTCCGACGGCTCTGAGGCCCAGATGTGCGGCAACGGCATACGTTGCGTGGCCAAATATATCTACGACAACAAGATAGTGCATAAGCCCACACTTACCATCGAAACCCTCAGCGGCCTTAAGACTGTGGACGTCCACACAGGAATCGACGGTCTGACTGACACTGTGACCGTCGATATGGGCGCTCCTGCGACAAAGGCGGCCGAAGTCCCGGTGCTTTTCGACGGCGAGGTGATGACCGAATCGCCCGTGGCCACCTCGCGCGGTGAGGTTAAAGTCACGGCCGTTTCCATGGGCAATCCGCACGGTGTGGTGTTTGTGGACAATTTCAACGATGACATCGTCACGGAGCTCGGACCCGAGCTTGAGACGCACTCCATGTGGCCCGAGAAGGCCAACATAGAGTTTGTGCGGGTCGACGACATCCACTCTCTGTCGATGCGTGCATGGGAGCGAGGAGCGGGCGAGACCATGGCCTGCGGCACCGGCGCTTGTGCGTCGGCAGCTGCGGCAGTGGCCACAGGACGCGCCGAGTGGCCCATTACCGTCCGCCTCATAGGCGGCAATCTGCACATCGACATCGACCGTGCCACCGGCCATATCCTCATGACCGGCCCGGCGGTGACGGTCTACTCCGGAACATACTATCCGGACAGACACTGACGAAATGAAGACAACACAGCCGGCCGCGTCTCAGCATTTGGAGTCGCGGCCGGCTGCGTGTATCGTTCCGTCTGAATGTCAGAGCCGGTTCCCCAATATTTGTTAATGCTGGGGTCGCATATCTCTGAGTGATTTTTGTCTTGTGATGTCATCGGC
>JAIDUY010000177.1 GCA_029059965.1 Muribaculaceae bacterium | reverse complement strand
TCACCGGCAACCGCTTCGAGTTCCGTGCCGTAGGCTCAAGTGCCAATTGCGCCTCGGCCATGATAGCACTCAACGCTGCCGTGGCCGACCAGCTCGAACAGTTCCGCCGGAAAGTCGACGCACGCGTCGAGGCCGGCACCGAGCTCCGCGAGGCGATACTTTCGGAAGTGCGCCGTCTTGTGCTCCAGAGCAAGGACATCCACTTCGACGGCAATGGCTACAGCGACGAGTGGAAGCGCGAGGCAGCCTCCCGTGGTCTGGACTGCGAGACTTCGGCACCGCTGATATTCGACGCCTACCTCACGCCCGAGGCCGAAGAGATGTTCCGCCGCACGGGCGTATTCTCGCGCGTGGAGCTCGAGGCCCGCAACGAGGTCAAGTGGGAGATGTACACCAAAAAAATCCAGATCGAAGCCCGCGTGCTCGGCGATCTCGCCCTGAACCACATCGTTCCCGTGGCGCGCCGCTACCAGTCGATGCTGGTGGACAACGCAGTCAAGCTCCGCGGACTCTACGGCGACCGTGCCGACGAACTCACCGCCGGCGAGCTTGGTACTATCGAGAACATCGCCCGCCACATATCGGTGATAACCCGCACAGTTGGCGAGATGGTCGACGCCCGCAAGAAAGCCAACACCATCGCCAGCGAGCGCACCAAGGCAATCGCCTACCACGACACCGTGGCTCCGGCCATGCAGATAATTCGCCGCCACATCGACAAGCTCGAACTCCTCGTCGACAACGAAATGTGGCCTCTGCCCAAATATCGCGAACTACTGTTTATCCGCTGATGGAAACACTCAAACACGAATGCGGCATCGCAATGATCCGCCTGCTGAAACCGCTCAGTCACTTCAAACGCAAATATGGCTCGTACACCTACGCCCTGGACCGTCTGTATCTGCTGATGGAGAAACAGCACAACCGCGGCCAGGAGGCCGCAGGCATAGGCGTGGTGAAGCTCAACGCACGTCCCGGCCATGAATACGTCTACCGCGAGCGGGCACTCGGAACCGGAGCAATAGACGAGATTTTCGGCCGCATAGGCTCCGTCCTGCCTGAAGGCTTCCAGCTGCTGCCTCCGGAGACGGCCGACGCCGAGACTCCGTTCATCGGCGAGATATACATGGGTCACCTTCGCTACAGCACCACCGGTCGCTCGGGAATAGAGTACACCCATCCCTATCTGCGCCGCAACAACTGGCGCTCGCGCGCCCTGCTGCTGTGCGGCAACTTCAACATGACCAACGTCGACGAGATATTCGACAGCGTCGTGGCCACAGGCCAGCACCCGCGACTGTCGAGCGACACGGCTCTGCTGCTCGAACAGATAGGAAATGAGCTCGACAAGGAGAACCACCGCCTTTACCGGCAGTATCGCGAGAGCCTCCGGGATCCGGCTCTCGCCCGTCGTATCGAGGCCGAGATAGACCTCGGCTCAGTCCTCAAGGCCGCCTCGCCGCTATGGGACGGCGGCTATGCCATGTGCGGCGTCACCGGCTCGGGCTCGACTTTCGTCATGCGCGACCCCAACGGCATACGTCCGGCCTACTACTATATCGACGATGAAATAGCCGTCGTGGCCTCCGAGCGCCCCGTCATACAGACCGTGTTCAACGTCACCATAGACCGTGTGCACGAGCTCGAGCCCGGCACGGCGCTCCTTATCTCGCCCGACTGCAGGGTGGAGAACCGCCGCATACTTCCCGAGGGCGCCAACCGACGCTGCTCGTTCGAACGCATATACTTCTCGCGCGGCAGCGACCGCGACATATACCGCGAGCGCAAAAAACTGGGCGCAAATGTAGTAGGGGAGTTGCTCGATATGCTCGACGGCGACCTCGACAACACCATATTCTCCTTTATTCCCAATACCGCCGAAGTGGCATACAACGGCATGATCGAGGAGCTGACGCGCCGCATGGACGAAGGGCGCCGTCAGGAAATAAAGGCCCTGGCCGCGTCGGGCAAGCTCGACGACGAGGCTCTCGGCGCCATTCTGCGCCGCAAGGTCCGCAGCGAGAAACTTGCCATCAAGGACATCAAGCTGCGCACTTTCATCGCCGAGGGTTCAAGCCGCAACGACCTTGCCGCCCACGTCTACGACATCACCTACGGGTGCGTCCGCACCGGAAGCGACACCCTCGTGGTGATAGACGACAGCATAGTGCGCGGAACGACGCTCACGCGCTCGATTCTGCGCATTCTCGACCGTCTGATGCCCCGGCGCGTCATCGTGGTGTCGTCGTCGCCCCAGGTGCGTTATCCCGACTATTACGGCATCGACCTGCCGAGTCTCGATGAGCTCGCGGCCTTCCGTGCCGTCATCGACCTGCTGCTCGAGGAAGGGCGTCGCGACCTCATCGACACCGTCTATGAGGATGCCGTAGAGAACCTGAAACTGCCCGCCGCCAGCCAGCACAACGCCGTCAAGCGGCTCTACGAGCAGTACAGCTACCGCGAGGTGTCGCGCCGCATCGCCACGATGCTGACACCGGCCGATATGAAAGCCGAGGTGGACATTCTTTTCCAGACTATGGACGGCTTGCATGAGGCCATTCCCGAATGTCCCGGCGACTGGTATTTCTCGGGCGATTATCCGACTCCGGGAGGCACACGCAACGTCAACCAAGGATTCGTCGACTACTACCGCAAGACTTTCGTGTCTTTCGAGCCTCACCTCTGAGGTTTATCGGAGAGCATACGGCAAGATGCTGTGCCTATTTTGAACTGCACCCCAAAAGTTAGACAAAAACTTTTGGGGTGCAGTTTGCTTATGAAACTATTGCTGTCCGATAAAACTTTTTATTACACGATAAAATTAGGGTCGATTCCATTTGCAGGAGTCGACCCTTTTCGG
>JAIDUY010000176.1 GCA_029059965.1 Muribaculaceae bacterium | reverse complement strand
AAACAAAAATTGACATATAAAAATTTTATTGCCAATTTCTTAGGCTAATTTTTTAGCCTTTTGCTGTCAAACTCCCGCGCGGGAGAAGAAAAATTTGCGGGGTTGAAAAAATATCATTACTTTTGTGAAAATTTGGAATAGAATGGCGAAAGATCCGGCAGAGCAGTTGAACCGTATCGGCCACAAAGCCGAGCTTCTGGTCACGCGCTACAGCCTTATGAAGCAGGAAAACAAACGCCTGCGCGCCGAGCTTGCCGAACGCGATGCCGAGATAATGGCACTCAAAGGCAGCCTCGAGCATCTGCGCCTGGAGGTCGAGCACCTCAGGATATCCTCGGCCATAGCCCCCGACACGGCCACCCTGGCGGATACACGCGCTTTCATTGCAAATTTGGTGCGGGAAATCGACGCTTGCGTCGACGACCTGATCAGAGATGTCTAAGGACATCGGGCCGCCGGCATTGTACGAATCCGGCTGACGATGCTCCCAACAACCTTTCGATGAACGCAGACAAGGAACACAGAATAACTATAAAGATAGCCGATATCGAGTCGTTCAAACTACCGGTCAGCGAGAGCGAAGAGTCGTTCTACCGCATGGTGGTTCAGAAAATCAACGACAATATGGACCGTCTGCGCTACGGCATCAACGGCGACAGTACCGAAGTCGCCCTTGCCAAAGTAGCGGTCTACTATGCCACGATGCTCTATCGGCGCACAAATCAGATGAACTCGCAGGCCGGGATGTTGCACGACTTCGAAGCACGCCTCGACAGCCTGCTCGAAAGCATGGAGTAGCAGCCCCGAACCGACGGGGACGGACACCCCGACAAGCTCTGACCAGCGCTCGCCGGCGCCTGTATCGGCAGGACGCCCAAAACGAGAGAGAGATACCAGCCACCGCACCGGGCCGGACCGACGATAACGACAGCGTCGCTCCGAGGCCATGGTGCGCTTTTTGTTTTATTTAGTCAACTTCCTGATGGAAACATACATGATCATTATCCTCATTGCTGTGGCTATCGTGGCCGCCGCCATCGGTGCGGCTGTTGCCAACGTGATGCTCAAACGCAATGCGACCTCGAGGGCAAACCTCATCCTCTCCGAAGCCGAGAGCGAGGCCGAGAACCTGAAAAACAACAAGATACTCGAGGGTCGCGAAGAAGCCCTCCGCATCACCCCAGACGCCGAGAAGCCGGCTCAGCAGCGCCAGAGCAAGATGCAGTCCGCCGAAGCCAAGATGAAGCAGCGCGAGCTCCAGCTCAACCAGCAGCAGAGCGAGAACCAGCGCACCCGCAACGAGCTCGACGGCATGCGTCAGAACCTTGAGAACCAGCAGGCTGCCGTGGCCGCACGCCAGGCGCAGGTCGACGAGATGCACCTCAAGGCCCAGTCGCAGCTCGAGCACATCTCCGGCCTCTCGTCGGCCGAAGCCCGCGAGAAGCTCATCGAAAGCCTCAAGGACGAGGCCAAGACCGCTGCCGCAAGCTACATAAACGACATCATGGACGATGCCAAGATGACCGCCAACAAGGAGGCCAAGCGCATCGTCGTGCAGTCCATACAGCGCGTGGCCACCGAGACGGCCATCGAAAACTCCGTCACCGTGTTCCACATTGATTCCGACGAAATCAAGGGCCGCATTATCGGTCGCGAAGGCCGTAATATCCGCGCCCTCGAGGCCGCCACAGGCATCGAAATCATCGTCGACGACACCCCCGAGGCCATCGTCCTGTCGGGCTTCGACCCTGTGCGCCGCGAAATCGCCCGACTCGCTCTCCATCAGCTCGTTGCCGACGGCCGCATCCACCCCGCCCGCATCGAGGAAGTCGTGGCCAAGGTCCGCAAGCAGATTGAGCAGGAAATCATCGAGACAGGTCAGCGCACCGCAATCGACCTCGGCATCCACGGGCTGCACCCCGAGCTCATCCGCCTGGTGGGCAAGATGAAGTACCGCTCCAGCTACGGCCAGAACCTGCTCCAGCACTCCCGCGAGACGGCCAACC
>JAIDUY010000175.1 GCA_029059965.1 Muribaculaceae bacterium | reverse complement strand
ACATGGTTGTGGGCGAAAACGTATCGACCCCCATTGCCGAGCTCTTCCGCCTGCTTCGCAACAACATCACCTTCGCACACCGCGACAACGACAATAAGGTAATCCTCGTCACCTCGTCCATCTCGGGCGAAGGCAAGACCTTCATCGCCACCAACCTTGCGCTGACATACGCGCTGGCCGGCAAGAAGGTGCTTGTCATCGGTGCCGACGTCCGCCGTCCCGTCCTGGCCAAGCGTTTCGGCCTCGACAACCAGCGCGGCCTGACCACATACCTCTCAGGACAGGAACACAACATCGACCGACTGCTGGTACAGAGCTCACTCAACCACAATCTCTTCATCCTGCCCGCCGGCCCCGTACCGCCGAACCCCAACGAGCTGCTGATGTCGCCCAACATGGACAAACTGATGGAGAATCTGCGCCGTGAGTTCGACTATGTAATCATCGACTCGGCTCCCATCGGCGTGATTTCGGACACCTTCCTCATCATCAACCACTCCGACCTGCAGCTCTACGTGACCCGCGCCAACTACTCCAACCGCGGCAGTCTCAAGACCCTGCACAACGCGGTGCGCCTGAAGAAGATGGACAACGTCTACATCGTAATCAACGGTGTCGCCATCCACTCCAACGCATACCTCTACCGCCGCTACGGCTCCTACAAGTCCAAAAACCGCAGCTACGGATACGGCTACCCCGAGTCCAAGAAGTAAGCTGACCGAGCAATTCGGCCGCAAGACACAATAAGCCAACGAGGGCATAGCGGAACCAAATCCGTCTATGCCCTCGTTGGCTTATTATCTGCGTAGAAAGAGAATCGGCCTACCCGTGAATACGTGGACTGTCGGATTCAGGGAAAGAGGCGCTGGAAGAGGAGTACGTCGGTGTATTGGCGACCGCGGCGGACCCAGCTGCGGAGGCATCCGCAGGATTTGAAGCCGCAGGAAGTGAAGAGCGCGCGCGAGGCCTCGTTGTCGCAGGCCACCTGGGCGGCGAGCTGGTGCATGCCAAGCACTTCGGAAGCATAGTCGCACATGAGCCTGAGGGCAGCGGCGCCGTATCCGCGTCGCCGTTCGGTGTCGAGAACTGCGATGCCGATGAATCCGCGGCGGTCGCGAGGCTCGAAGTCGGCAATGTCGATGGCTCCGACGGCACGACCGGTCTGTCGTGCGACGATGATGAGCCGCAGCTGGCGGGCGCTGAAAATGTCGGAATTATATGTGTCGATGTAGTTTCTTAATTCGAGCCTGCTCATAGGGGCCGAGGTGAAGCCCGCCTCGGAGCGGGCGGTGGCGTTTTCGAGCATATAGAGCATGTCGACGTCGTCGGGCTCGACCGCGCGTAGGGTGACAAGGCTGTCGGATATGGTCATTTGGCGGGAGAATTATCAGATTTCGAAAGGAGTGCGGTTGACGATGGAGCGCGCCAGGGTGGCCTCGTCGGTGTACTCGATGTCGTTGCCGACGGCCACGCCGCGGGCCAGCTGAGTGAGGCGCACCTTTCGAGGCAGGCGCGACAGCATGCGGTAGATGTAGTAATTGGTGGTGTCGCCCTCGACTGTCGGCGAGGTGGCGAGGATTACCTCCTCGACAGCTTCGTCGGACTCGATGCGCCTTGCGAGCGAAGCCATTTCGAGCTGGTCGGGACCAATGCCGTCAATAGGAGAAATGACGCCGCCGAGCACATGATAGAGGCCGCGGTACTGACCGGTGGCCTCGATGCTCATGACGTCGCGTACGGTCTCGACCACGCACACTGTCGCGGCGGAGCGTGCCGGCGACGAACAGATGTCGCACACCTCGCTCTCGCATATATTATGGCATACGCTGCAGTAGCGTATGGAGTGCCGGAGCTCTACAATAGCCTTGCCGATGGCATCGGCCTCGTCTTCGGGACGGCGCAGCAGGTGGAGCGCCAGACGCAGCGCCGTCTTGCGGCCTATGCCGGGCAGACGGCTCAAAGCGGTGACTGCGTTCTCCAGAACAGCCGAAGAATATTCTCGTTCCATGAAATTACAACGTATTATCGTCTGCAAAATTACCAAACGTGGGCGGTTTGCGCAACTCTTTTTTGCCGATTGACAATTAATGCGTAATTTTGCAGACTGAAAAAGAGGACAAACACCGCTGCCGCCGCGCCCCGCCGGGCAAAAGGCGTCACCAAAGTCCAAACAGAACAGAAATGGAAATCATCCGTAATGTCAAGCACCTCGGCGAGGTGCTCGGACAAGCCCGCGAAGAGGGCCGCAGCATAGGCCTTGTGCCTACGATGGGAGCGCTCCACGCAGGCCATATCAGTCTTGTCGACCGCGCCCGCGCCGAAAACGACGTGGTCGTTGTCAGTGTGTTCGTAAATCCCACCCAGTTCAACACTCCCGACGACCTGCGCACCTATCCGCGCACCGAGGAAGCCGACTGCGCCCTGCTCGAGCAAGCCG
>JAIDUY010000174.1 GCA_029059965.1 Muribaculaceae bacterium | reverse complement strand
CTCAAGGAAGCCGAAGAAAAGGGCTGCCGCCTCATCGACAAGGCTCCCCGTCGCGGTGCCGAGGGCCTCAACATCGCCTTCCTGCATCCCAAGAGCACCGTGGGCACTCTCGTCGAACTTTGCGAGGATCCCAAAAAGAAATAATCCGGACTCATATTCCATATCCAACACACTATGAGCAGCCAACTCGAAAAAGTAAAAGAACTCATCGACCTGCGCACCGAGGCCAAGCTCGGCGGCGGTCAGAAAGCCATCGATAAACAGCACGAGCGCGGCAAATATACCGCCCGCGAGCGCATCGCCCAGCTTCTGGACGAAGGCTCGTTCGAAGAACTCGACATGTTCGTGCGCCATCGTTGCACCAACTTCGGTCAGGAGAAGAAATCCTACCTCGGCGACGGCGTCGTTACCGGCTACGGCACAATCGACGGCCGTCTGGTATACGTCTTCGCTCAGGACTTCACCGTATTCGGCGGTTCGCTGTCCGAGACCATGGCCCTGAAAATCTGCAAGGTCATGGACATGGCCATGAAGATGGGCGCTCCCGTCATCGGTCTTAACGACTCCGGCGGCGCACGTATCCAGGAAGGCATCAACGCACTGGCCGGCTACGCCGAAATCTTCCAGCGCAACATCATGGCTTCCGGTGTCATCCCCCAGATTTCCGGTATTCTCGGCCCCTGCGCCGGCGGCGCCGTCTACAGCCCCGCGCTGACCGACTTCACCATCATGACCAAGGGCATCTCCTATATGTTCCTCACCGGCCCGAAGGTTGTCAAGACCGTTACCGGCGAAGACGTGAGCCAGGACGCTCTCGGCGGTGCCGAAGTACACTCCAGCAAGAGCGGTGTGTGCCACTTCGCAGCCGAGGACGGCGAAGAAGCCCTGTCCATCATCCGCAAGCTCTTCAGCTACATTCCCCAGAACAACCTCGAAGAGGCTCCGCTGGTTGAATGCAACGACCCCATCGACCGCCTCGAGGACAGCCTCAACGAGATTATTCCCGACTCGCCCACACGTCCCTACGACATGTACGAGGTCATCGGTGCCATCATCGACAACGGCGAATTCCTCGAAATCCAGCGCGACTACGCCAAGAACCTCATCGTTGGCTTCGCACGCATGAACGGCCAGTCCGTCGGCATCGTGGCCAACCAGCCCAAGTACCTCGCCGGCGTGCTCGACAGCAACGCATCGCGCAAGGGCGCACGCTTCGTACGCTTCTGCGACGCCTTCAACATTCCTCTGGTGACTCTCGTCGACGTCCCCGGCTTCCTCCCCGGCACCGGCCAGGAATACAACGGCGTGATTCTCCACGGTGCCAAGCTGCTCTACGCCTACGGCGAGGCAACTGTGCCCAAAGTAACCGTTACCCTGCGCAAGAGCTACGGCGGCAGCCACATCGTGATGAGCTGCAAGCAGCTGCGCGGCGACATGAACTATGCATGGCCTACCGCCGAAATCGCCGTTATGGGCGGTGCCGGCGCTGTCGAGGTGCTCTACGCCAAGGAAGCCAAGGCATCCGATAACCCCGCACAGGTTCTTGCCGAGAAAGAAGCCGAATACAACAAACTGTTCTGCAACCCCTACAACGCTGCCCGCTACGGCTATATCGACGACGTCATCGAGCCCCGCAACACCCGCTTCCGCGTAATCCGCGCCCTGCAGCAGCTCGCTACCAAGAAGGTTGTCAACCCCGCCAAGAAGCACGGCAACATACCTCTGTAATCCGATGAGAAAGAAACTGACTATAGCTCTGGCCGCCCTGGCTGCAGCGCTTGCTCCCGCCGCAAGCGCCCAGAGCCTGACTTCGCTCCGTATCAACGAGGTGATGGTTCAGAACGAGACCAGCATCACCGACGAGTACGGCGAACGCCACGGCTGGATCGAGCTCTTCAACGGCAATTTCGCGCCGCTGGAAATCTCGTCCATCTATCTCAGCACGGACTCAGCCAACAAAACGATGTACCCCGTGCCCCTGGGCGACGTCAATACACGCATCGCCAAGCGCCAGCACGTGGTGTTCTTTGCCGACGGCAAGCCTAACCGCGGTACATTCCACACCAACTTCGTTCTCGTACCCGGTCAGGCAAACTGGATCGGTGCCTTCGACGCCGGCGGCAAGCTCATCGACTCCGTCACCGTCGTGGCCGACCTGCCCGCCGACCAGACCTGGGCCCGCACCGAAGACGGTGTCGGCGAATGGTACTACCGCACCGGCGGCGAGAACGACTACATCACGCCCTCCAGTGCTAACGTAATCCGCGACACCAACAGCAAAATCGCTCTCTTCAGCGCTATGGACGAGAACGGTTTCGGCATGACACTCATGGCCATGGGCATCGTGTTCACGGCTCTGCGCGTGCTCTGCCTGAGCTTCTATGCCATCGGTAAGATCGGCGCAGCCGTCGCACGCCTCAACAAGATGCGCGCCTAT
>JAIDUY010000173.1 GCA_029059965.1 Muribaculaceae bacterium | reverse complement strand
TCGGGGTGACTAGACTCGAACTAGCGACCTCACGCCCCCCAGACGCGTACTCTAACCAACTGAGCTACACCCCGATTTCCAAAAGGCACTGCAAAGGTACCATCTTTTCCTGAATCGTGCAAGTGTTAGCAGCGCAAATTAGCTTAAATTAACAAAATTTTATAATTCTGAATTATAGTGATAGTCGGTGATACGGGCTGGATGTCATTGTCTTATTGTAGAGTATCCTCAGGCTCGAGCGGAGTGTACGGGCCGTCCTTTGCTTCGAAGATGGTAGTCGGCTCTATTACTTCTATACCATGCCACTGTCCGGCCGGAATGTTCACACCATAGTTGCCTTTATCAGGATCGAGCAGATATCGCTCGGTCTGTCCTCCCAGGTCATTATAGAATACCACAAACATCCTGCCGCGCAGAATTATGTATGTCTCGGCGGTGTGGCGGTGGCGGTGAACAGGCAAGACCGTGCCTGGAAGCAAAACGTTGATTAATCTTTGGGCCTTTGCATCAAGGCTGTCGTGCAGGTTGAAGTTCATGCGAAGGCGTGGACTCTCCCCGGCCTTCACGGTCACGTCATCAAGAAGATTGCTGTCGATTATCATGCTTTTGATTTTAAATAAGCTTCATGTAAATGGTAGTTCTTTTTCATAAACAGCAGATATGCTGTCGCGAGAGCTACGATAACAATGCCAAGATAGACATAATGGTTAAATGGCAAGAATATAAGCCCGGCAGAAACAATGAGTTGTATTGCCATATACAGTGAAGACACCGCCACGTGAGGCATGTGCAGCTCGTTGGCCATCAGCTGGTATGCGTGCTTGCGGTGAGCCTCGCCGAGGTTCTCGTGCAGTTGTATGCGGTGGCAGATGGTGAGAATTGCGTCGGCACCGTATACAGCCAGCAGAGCGAGGTATGAGAAGTCCCCTGTGAGCAGAATAAGTCTGCCAAGGGGGAATAGCAGAATGAATGCCATAGAGATCGATCCGACATCGCCGGCGAAACATCGTGCTTTCTTGCGGAAATTGAAGAAACAGAACACCAGCAGGCTCAACCCCGTGACATAAAGATACGGCATGTCGATGAACCGCAAGCAGTGGTTGAGGTATATCAGAGGCAACAGAACGGCGATTGAATATCCGCCGGTGATACCGTTGATACCGTCCATGAAGTTGTAGGCGTTGATTATTCCGACGCATACAATCAGGGCGATGATCACGATCCACCAGTCCTGTAGATTTAGAATGCCGAACTGGAAGAACATCAGCCCCATGGCCAGGAACTGCACCACGAGCCGGACACTGTCGGGCAGTGAGCGTATGTCGTCGACAAAGCTTATGAGACCGATAAGGGAAAGCCCCAGAATAAACCATGGATAT
>JAIDUY010000172.1 GCA_029059965.1 Muribaculaceae bacterium | reverse complement strand
TAGGCCTGAAGGCGGTGCTCGACGTCACGCAGTTCGGCGGAAATCATCACCAGCCGGTCGAGGTTGAATTCCTCGGTCTGGATGGCCGAACGGTTCTTGTCGTCGATGATGTCGCGGTTGTAGAAGTCCAGAAGGGCGTTGATAACGTCTACGCCACGGTTAACGACGTTGTCGGTGTAGCTCACGCGGATAATCTTGTCGCTCTTCTTTGCGAACTCGATGTTGAGGTTCGACGACAGCTGCTTGGCGCGGGCGCGGGGGCTGACGATGACGATTTTCTCAGTGCCTTCGAATTCGGGGATGACGGCCGAGCGGCGGAGCGTCAGCAGGCCGTGCGAAAGCTGTATCTCGCAGGGAAAAGCCACATGATCAAGCTCTTTCTCCTCCTTGGTCTGGTTGAATTTGGTCTTGATGGAGACGTCGTAGGTGCTGTCGCTGTTGGCGGTCACGCTCACGCGGATGGTGCCTTTGAGGTTGCGCAGCGAGGCCGAGGCGAGCGAGGCCACTACGGCGTTGTTCTCGTACAGAGGCTTGTCGCGCAGCATGCCTTTCTGATAGTAGGTATAGCACAGATTCAGCGAATCTACTATCTGGATGACGTTGTTGCGGCTCTTGAGTACCTCGAGCTCCGTCTCGTCGATGAAGCTCTTCATGGCCACCAGCGGGTCGGCGGCGTCGAGGCTGAAGGCGTTGCCCGAGCTTTCGGTGTTGCCGCTGAGGTAGATGGACGATTCTATACGGTAGGTTGGTATGACGGTGGCGATGTAGAAGTAGCCCAGGGCAATGCAAATCACCGCACTGACCGCGAACCACTTCCAGTGCGCGAGGTAGTCTAAGAGAAGGCCGGTAGTGTCAAAATTATCGGGATCTTCGACAGATTTGTTTTTGTTCAGTTCGTCTGTCATGGCTTATACGTGAATTTCCGGTTTACTTGGTAAGGTTGAGGATGCCGATCACCAGCGAGGCAAGCGACGAGATGCCGCCGACGATGGTGATGGTCGACTGTACGCCCGGATTCATCTGCCATGCCTGGTTACGCATCGACTTGTTGGGCTCGACGTAGATGAAGTCGTTCTGCTGCAGGGTGAAATAGGGCGACATCAGGAAGTTCTTGTCCTGAAGGTTGATGCGGTGCACTTCGCGAGTGCCGTCAGAGTTGGTGCGGTAGAGGAGTATGTTCTCGCGGTCACCCTTGATGTCGAGGTCGCCGGCCATGGAGATAGCCTCGAGGAAGGTCATGCGCTCGTTGCGGCTCTGGTAAACGCCGGGGCTCTTGACGGCGCCGGCCACGCTGACGCGGAAGTTCATAAGGCGGATGTCCACATTGGGTTTCTCGGTGACGTAGCGGGGGTAGATGGCGTCCACGACGGCCTGGGCAACCTGGCTCTTGGTGAGGCCTCCGACGTGAATCTTGCCTACGATGGGGAACTCGATGTTGCCGTCGGCATTGACCAGATAGTAGTCGGTCGATACCTCAAGTCCCGAGTTGCTGTAGGAATTGGTCTGGCGCTGGATGGTCATGATGCGTCCGTCGGCATCGACGTAGCGGCCTTTGTTGAATGGCGCCACGGCGGCCATGTTGGCGGAGGTGACTTCAATGTTAAGCAGGTCACCTGCAGTGATGACGGGGTCTGCAACAGTTTGTGTCTGCGAAAGAATTTCTGCCGGAATTGTCTCTGCGTCCACGAGATAGGGCACTTTCTTGGGTGCCGAGCAACTGGTGGCCATCATGACACACACTACGGCTGCGCTGATGAAGCGAATTAGCTTTCTCATCGGAAGGATATATGCGTTTCTGATATAATTTTCAGTCTGTGCTGCTTAAGCAGTCTTTAATGCGGGGGCAAAATTAATAGTTTTTTGCCATATATCCAAATATAATTCAATTTGCTTTTCCCGCCCTTTTTGACTACCTTTGTTGTGAACATAAGCGCCGTCGACGCCGTTCTCATCATAATTATGGACAATCAGCCTGATAATATAGAAACTCACCCGTGGCAGCCTTTCGTCCCCGAAGGCGCACGGGCGCTCTTCATGGGCACCTTCCCGCCGGGACCGCACCGCTGGGCCATGGACTTCTTCTATCCCAACCCCACCAATGATTTCTGGCGCATAATGGGGCTGATATACCGCGGCGACCTCGACGCATTCTATATAAGGAGTGAACGGCGCTACCGCCTCGACGAGATTGTCGCCACCTTGTGCGCCCACGGCATTGCGATGGGCGACACCGGCCACCGTATACGCAGGCTCAAGGGCAACGCCTCCGACAAATTCCTCGAAATTGTCGAGCCGGTCGACCTCGACGCCATTATGGCGCGCATGCCCGGGTGCCGCGCCATAGCCACCACCGGCGAGAAAGCCGCCGATGTCCTTGCCTCGCTCACCGGCACCGTCCGACCGCCCATGGGCGGACATGTGGAGTGGATGTGCCCCGACGGCCGCATCATCGAGCTGTGGCGCCTGCCGTCCACCT
>JAIDUY010000171.1 GCA_029059965.1 Muribaculaceae bacterium | reverse complement strand
GCGTCAACTCCACCCACGTGCTCGGCACGAAGATGATGACCGGCATCGGCGGCAGCGGCGACTTCACCCGCAACGCCTACATATCCATCTTCAGCTGCCCCTCCATCACCAAGGGCGGCGCCATCAGCAACATCGTGCCCATGGTTGCCCACCCCGACCACAGCGAGCACAGCGTGGACGTCATCGTCACCGACCAGGGTATCGCCGACCTGCGACACAAGGATCCCGTGGAACGCGCACACGCCATCATCGACAACTGCGCCCACCCCATGTACCGCGAGCTGCTGCGCGACTATCTGCGCCTTGGCACCCAGGGCCAGACCCCGCACACCCTCACCGCCTCATTCGCATTCCACAACGCATTCAACGCCACCGGCGACATGCGCAACGCCGACTACGGCAAGTGCGAATAAGCGGCACCAAGTCCGTCTGACATAAGTCAAGGGCGCGCTGTGTTCGGATTCCGTCTGAACAATACGCGCCCTTGACACTTTTTTCTATACAGATACACGTTTCTCACTCTTCAACCAGCTGCAACCGTGAAACCGAATTTCGCCACGCGCATAAGCGACTTCTTCGTCAACTACTTCACCCTCAGCGGACAGCTCGTCAGTCAGGACGAAGCCGAGGCAAATATCCGCGAAGGCGTATCGTTCCGGGGAACCAACATCCTCATCCTCATTCTGGCCATATTCATAGCCTCGCTCGGTCTGAACACCAACTCGACGGCGGTCATCATCGGCGCCATGCTCATCTCGCCGCTGATGGGCCCGATTATCGGCATTGGTCTCGGAGTGGGCATACAGGACTTCGACCTCATCAAGCGCTGCGTGCGCAACCTGCTTATGGCAGCAGGATTCTCGATTATCACGGCTACACTCTACTTCCTCATCTCGCCCGTCAACGAGGAGCACAGCGAGCTGCTGGCACGAACCTCGCCCACCATCTACGACGTGCTCATCGGCTTCTTCGGCGGCGGCGCCGGAATCATAGCCCTCGGCAGCACAAGCAAGGGTAACGTCATCCCCGGCGTGGCCATCGCCACGGCCCTCATGCCGCCGCTTTGCACCGCCGGCTACGGCCTGGCCACATGGCAGATGCACTATTTCCTGGGTGCCACCTATCTGTTCATTATCAACTCCATCTACATTGCTTTCGCCACGTTCATCGGCGTCAAACTGATGAAGTACAAGGCCACGAAAAAGGCCGACGACCGCCGTGCCCGCCGCGTGCGCCGCATTGTCTACACCCTCGCAATACTGACGATGCTGCCGAGTATCTACCTGACTTACAGGATGTACCAGGAAAACAAGTTCAACGTCCGCGCCGACGAGTTCGTCACCGCCGAATGCAACTTCCCCGACACTCAGGTACTGAGCCGAACCACATCCGACAATCACGGCCATAAGACACTGACTCTCACTCTCATCGGCCGTCTCCTGCCAACCGACTCGCTTAGGCTCGCCCTGTCGGCCAAGCTCAAATACTACGGTCTGACCGGCACACACCTTATTATATATCAGGGCGGCCAGGACAGCCGCGAGGTGCACGAACAGCCCACTATAGCCGACGTCTACACCCTGGCGCAAAAGTCAATAGCCGCCAAGCAGCAGGCCATCGACTCACTCAGCGCACTCCTGGCCGCGGACAGGACCAACGCCACGGCCGCAGCCATCGTCGCCCCCGAAGTCAGGGTGCTGTTCCCCGAAGTCAAACGTTTGGGAATCACGACCACACTCATTGCCAACCAGGCCGACAGCACACGCCTTGACACGGCCAGCTTCGCCCTTGTCGAGACAAGGCGCCACTTCGGCGACCAGCAGAAGAAACGACTGGCCGAATACCTCGAAGCCCGCCTTAATATCGGCAATGTCAGCATCGTCGAACTATGAAGCCGCCCGACGAAAGCAGGGCGAATGTTGCATAGTTCGCGAAAAAAGAGTAATTTTGCAGCGCTAAAGTACCGGTCGGGTATTCGATTTCGCAATGGAAATACGCCCGAATATTCATAACCATCTGTTTTTCACCCTGTTGCACATAACAGGGAGAGCCTGAGAAATACACCGGTACCAACAGCGACCATATCCTCCGACAATCATGATAAGCGAGTTGACAGCAGCACAGTGCCTCGAAAAGCGCTGGTTCGTGATGCATGTCAGCCGCATGTGGCGTCAGGCCGAGCAATGGCTCGCCGACCCCGACAACGGGCTCGAGCACTTCATTCCCCGTCAGGTGCGGCCGATGGTCCGCGCAGGCAAGCCCCGCCTCGAAACGCACTGGGCCATACCGGGATACCTCTTCATCCACGCGACACAGCGCGAGATTGTCGAATTCAAAAAAGCACACAACCAAATTACTTTCGTAAGCTGGACAGCGCCTGACCGCCCCACCCGATACCTAATGGTGGACGACAGGCAGATGGCCGACTTCATCCGCGTGTCCACATCCGAGCAGCCCGGCCTGACCTACCTCGCCCCCGAGCAGTACGACCTCAGCGCCGGACAGCGCGTGCGCATAATCGGCGGCCCCTTCGATGGCGTCGACGGTCATTTCATCCGACTCAAAGGCAAACGCAACCGCCGCCTCGTCGTGGCTCTGGACGACTTCTACGGCATCAGCGCCGAAATAGCACCCTCGCTCATCCAGCTTCTCCCCGACTGAGCCCCGCTCTGCCGCGCCACTACTCCGCGCGGCCACTTACCACATACTTATGGAACCCTACAACGTAGCAGTTGCCGGCACAGGATACGTCGGCCTCAGCATCGCCACGCTCCTGGCACAGCACAACCATGTGACAGCCGTCGATGTGATACCCGAGAAAGTCGAACTCATCAATGCCCGGCGCTCGCCCATCCAGGACGAATACATCGAAAAATATCTGGCAGAGAAGGACCTCGACCTGACGGCAACCCTCGACGGCGCCGCAGCATACCGCGACGCCGACTTCGTGGTCATCGCCGCACCGACCAACTACGACCCCGTCAAGAACTACTTCGACACGCACTGCATCGAGGACGTCATCGACCTGGTCCTCAGCGTCAATCCCGATGCGGTGATGGTGATCAAGTCGACCATTCCCGTGGGCTACTGCCGCAGCCTCTACCAGCGCTACGCCTCCCGCGGAGTGCGCCGCCTCAACCTGCTCTTCTCGCCCGAGTTCCTGCGCGAGAGCAAGGCGCTCTACGACAATCTCTATCCGAGCCGCATCATCGTGGGCGTGCCCAAGCTCATCGACGACCCCGAGTTCGCCGCCGAGAACGACGCCATCCGCGCCATCGCCGACCTGCCGCTGCTCGAAAAGGCCGCCCGCACTTTCGCCGCGATGCTTCAGCAGGGCGCAATCAAGGAGGACATCCCCACCCTGTTCATGGGCATGAAGGAGGCCGAGGCCGTCAAGCTATTCGCCAACACCTACCTTGCCCTGCGCGTGAGCTACTTCAACGAGCTCGACACCTATGCCGAGGTCAAAGGCCTCGATTCCAAGGCCATCATCGAGGGCATCGGCCTCGACCCGCGCATCGGCACCCACTACAACAACCCCTCGTTCGGCTACGGCGGCTATTGCCTCCCCAAGGACACCAAGCAGCTGCTGGCCAACTACTCCGACGTGCCCCAGAACATGATGAGCGCCATCGTCGAGAGCAACCGAACACGCAAGGACTTCATCGCCGACCAGGTGCTCCGTATGGCAGGCTACTATGCCGATAACAGCCAGTTCGATTCAGACGCCGAAAGGAACTGCACCATCGGCGTCTACCGCCTGACGATGAAGAGCAACAGCGACAACTTCCGTCAGAGCAGCATCCAGGGCGTGATGAAGCGCATCAAGGCCAAAGGCGCCCGCGTAATCATCTACGAGCCCACGCTCGAGAACGGCACCACCTTCTTCGGGAGCGAAGTGGTCAACGACCTCGACGAATTCAAGCGCCGCAGCCAGGCCATCCTCGCCAACCGCACCAGCGCCGACCTCGCCGACGT
>JAIDUY010000170.1 GCA_029059965.1 Muribaculaceae bacterium | reverse complement strand
CCCTCTGGGCGTGCCTTCGCGAATGAACCTCGGTCAGGTGTTAGAGACCGTGCTCGGTTGGGCCGGACGCGAACTCGGCGAGAAGTTCGCCACCCCCATCTTCGACGGCGCAAGCCTCGACGACCTCAACGAATGGACCGACAAGGCCGGCCTGCCCCGCTACGGCAAGACTTATCTCTACGACGGCGGCACGGGCGAGCGTTTCGACCAGCCCGCTACCGTAGGTGTCATCTACATGCTCAAGCTCGGCCACATGGTCGAAGACAAGATGCACGCCCGCAGCATCGGCCCGTACTCGCTCATCACCCAGCAGCCTCTGGGCGGTAAGGCACAGTTCGGCGGCCAGCGTTTCGGTGAGATGGAAGTCTGGGCCCTCGAGGCCTTCGGTGCCGCTCACGTCCTCCAGGAAATCCTCACTATCAAGAGTGACGACGTCAACGGACGCAGCAAGGCATACGAGGCCATCGTCAAGGGCGACCCCATGCCCACTCCCGGCATCCCCGAATCGCTCAACGTGCTTCTGCACGAGCTCCGCGGCCTCGGCCTCAGCATCAAGCTCGAGAACTAAGCCAAGTCAACTTCCTCTCTCCTCCAACTTCCTTAACAAAAGACACATACCATACCATATATGGCTTTTAGAAAAGAAAACAAACCCAAGAACGTCTTCTCCAAGATTTCCATCGGCCTCGCCTCGCCGGAGGAAATCCTGGAAAAGAGCAGCGGCGAGGTCCTCAAGCCTGAAACCATAAACTACCGTACATACAAGCCCGAGCGCGACGGCCTGTTCTGCGAGCGCATCTTCGGTCCTGTCAAGGACTACGAATGCCACTGCGGCAAGTACAAGCGTATCCGCTACAAAGGCATCGTCTGCGACCGCTGCTCTGTCGAAGTGACCGAGAAGAAGGTGCGCCGCGAACGCATGGGACACATCCGTCTGGTGGTTCCCGTGGCTCACATCTGGTACTTCCGTTCCCTCCCCAATAAGATCGGCTACCTGCTCGGTCTGCCCTCCAAGAAGCTCGACGCCATCATCTACTACGAACGCTACGTCGTCATCAATCCCGGCGTGGCCGAAGGCGTCGAAAAGCTCCAGCTCCTGACCGAGGAAGAGTACTTCGACATCGTCGACGCACTGCCCGCAGGCAACCAGGGTCTCGAGGACGGCAACCCCGACAAATTCGTCGCCAAGATGGGCGCCGAAGCCATCTACGACCTCCTCAAGGAACTCGACCTTGACTCGCTGTCCTACCAGCTGCGCCACCAGGCCAACCAGGAAGGCAGCCAGCAGCGCAAGACCGAGGCCCTCAAGCGCCTCCAGGTTGTCGAGGCATTCCGCGCCTCGCGCCACCGCAACAAACCCGAATGGATGATTCTTCAGGCTGTGCCCGTCACCCCGCCCGAACTCCGTCCTCTGGTTCCCCTCGACGGCGGCCGCTTCGCCACCTCCGACCTCAACGACCTCTACCGTCGCGTCATCATCCGCAACAACCGCCTCAAGCGACTGCTCGAAATCAAGGCTCCCGAAGTCATCCTCCGCAATGAGAAGCGTATGCTTCAGGAAGCCGTCGACTCCCTGCTTGACAACTCCCGCAAGAGCAGCGCCGTGAAGAGCGACGCCAACCGTCCCCTCAAATCCCTCTCCGACAGCCTCAAGGGCAAGCAGGGCCGCTTCCGCCAGAACCTCCTCGGCAAGCGTGTCGACT
>JAIDUY010000017.1 GCA_029059965.1 Muribaculaceae bacterium | reverse complement strand
GCGGTAGACGCCGTTGCGTGCGTCATCGAAGGTGCGCGACACCATGATGGTCTGGAAATCGTTGCGGTACAACTCGTTGATAGACTTGTTCTCGAGCACCACAATGCCGTCCACCTTGCTCCAGTCGTTCTCTATCTCCACCTGACGGTCCTCGTCGGCCTTGTAAAGAATCTCGAAGATACTCTCGTAGCTGCGCTGCAGGCCGCGTTCGAGCGCGCGCGTATCGTCGCTTCGGTCCATCGTGTCGAGGACTTCGCGGATGCGCAGCTGCAGGGCCTTGAGCAGCAGGAAGAATGTCGTGGTGCGCTGCTGTCCGTCGATAAGGCTTAGCCTTTTGTCGGAGGAGCAGTCAATGATGATGGTTCCGAAAAAATACGGATCTTCGGCACCCGAGTCGATGAACGACTCTATGTCCTGCCACAGTTTGTCGCACTCGATGATTGTCCACGAGTAAGCGCGCTGATATTCGGGAATACTGAATCTGTCGTCACGTCCGAGTTTGGTGTACTCGCCTATGAGCCGCAGATTAGGCTCTATATTCTTGATTGGCATATTGTTGCGGTTATATGTGAAGAAATGGAACAGACCGACGGACATCTTGCAATCTCCGCCGGTCTGTCCTATGTCGCTGGCGGTAGGGTCAGCCGCACTTGGATGTGCCGCAGGCGGTGCAGATGAGGCAGCCCTCCTGGTAGACAAGTGTCTCCTGTCCGCAGTTGGGGCATTTCTGCCCCTTGGCGCTGCTGCCGTTGGGCATGTACTTCTTGAGAGCGCGCTCTACGCCCATCTTCCATGTGTTGATGCTCTGCGAGTCGAGTTCGAGACCTCCTACGAGTTTGAGCACCTGGTCGATAGGCATTCCGTAGCGGAGCACGCCGCTGATGAGCTTGGCGTAGTTCCAGTACTCGGGATTGAACTTGTCGCTGAGGCCTTCGATGGTTGTCTTGTGGCCGCGCTTGTTGATGAACTGGAAGTCGTATCGCTTGTTGCCGTTCTCGTCGATAGCCTTGATGATTTTTCCGTGTGTCACCGACTTGGGCAGGAAGAGGCCGTCCTCGTCGTCAGCCAGACCGGTGAAGATTTCGTAAGGACGTCCGTCGACTAAGCCGACGAAGGCAATCCACTTCTCCTTATTGTTCTGGAAGCGGACAACATCAGCCTCAAGCTCAATGGGGCGCTTGATAAGCACGGCATTGCCGGCTTCGGGCTTGGACTCCTTCTTTTCGAGAGCCACGAGCACGCCGCTACGCGAGCCGTCGCGGTAGACGGTGCAGCCCTTGCAGCCTGCGTGCCATGCCTGGCGGTAGAGCTGCTCGACGGCTTCTTCGGTGATATCGGCCGGGAGGTTGATGGTCACGGAGATTGAATGGTCGACCCACTTCTGCACGGCGCCCTGCATGCGCACTTTCTCGTACCAGTCGATATTGTTGGCAGTGGCGCCGGCATAGGGCGAGCGAGCCACGATGTCGTCCAGTTCGGCCTGTGTGTAGTCGGCCTTGGCCTCGATGCCGGAGACCTTCATCCACTCCAGGAACTTGGGATGATAGACGATGTATTCCTCGAACGAATCGCCATTGTCGTCGACATAGTCGACACGCACGCTGACATCGTTCGCGTTGATTTTGCGGCGGCGCTTGTAGACGGGCATGAACACAGGTTCTATACCCGACGAGGTGCGGGTCAGCAGGCTGGTGGTTCCCGTGGGGGCAATGGTGAGGCAGGCGATGTTTCGTCGGCCATGCTTGCGCATACGCTCGATTAGCTCCGGGTCGGCCTCGCCGAGACGGTTGATGAATGGGTTTGCAGCCTCGCGGTCGGCGTCGAACACTTCGAAGGCGCCGCGCTCGGCAGCCATGGTGACGCTGGAGCTGTATGCAGCCAGAGCGACGGCACGGTGTACGCTCACCGAGAAGTCGGTGGCCTCGGTGGTGCCGTAGCGCAGTCCGAGAGCGGCCAGCATGTCGCCTTCGGCTGTGGTGCCCAGACCGGTGCGGCGTCCCTTGAGCGTCTTGGCCTTGATTTTCTGCCAGAGCTCGCGCTCGGTGGACTTGACTTCGTCTGATTCGGGGTCGGAGTTGATTTTTGCGATAATGGTGTCGATTTTCTCCATCTCGAGGTCGATGATGTCATCCATAA
>JAIDUY010000169.1 GCA_029059965.1 Muribaculaceae bacterium | reverse complement strand
CTACCTGCCCCTCGGAACCGATATATACGTAGCCATCGGCGACAAGACCACAGGCGGCATCACCGAACTGGGTCGTCTTAATCCTCAGAACGACAAAGCAAATGTTTAAGAGGACTACTTCACAACTGCCGAATTCGGTTACCTGCCTCAACCTCATCTCCGGATGCGTGGCCATCTTCATGGCCTTCAACATGACCGTGCAGTTCGGTCCGCTCAACGGCGGCCAGTGGGCACTGATAGCCATCGGCGCTGCCGCCATCTTCGACTTTCTGGACGGCGCCACGGCGCGACTGCTCCACAAGTTTTCGCCCCTGGGCAAGGACCTCGACTCGCTGTCGGACATGGTGAGCTTCGGTGTGGCACCCGCCATGCTCGTGCTCAACATCATGAGCACACACGGCAATCAGCTGCCCATACCATTCGCGGCACTCATGATAGCCGTATGCGGCGCCATACGCCTGGCCACATTCAACACCGACTCCGAGCAGAGCGTCAATTTCCGCGGCCTGCCCATACCAGCCAACGCAATCTTCTGGATCGGCTTCTACGGATGGGTGCAGCAGTACGGATACCCCGGCTACGGCGTCGTCTACGTACTCATCGTATTGGTGTCGCTGGCCATGGTCGGCCGCTTCAAGATGTTCTCGCTCAAATTCAAGAACTTCGACCTTGCCGAGAACTTCTCGCGCTACGCCATCCTCCTGGCGGCGGTGCTCTTCGTCCTCTTCAACGGCCTGTCAGGCCTCATGTGGACCATCCTCTTCTATTTCTTCCTTTCGCTGCTCAAACGAAAGCACCTCTGATCCGTGAGGGCTCCGGACCAAAGAAACGCAAAGACCTTACCAAGAACGGGAAGTTCTTCCAGACACAGCGTTTCCGTCACTCTCCCGACCGATTGAATTATGATTACATTCCTTCTCTTCATACTCATAGTATTCGTGGTACTGCCTGTGGGCTACGCGGCCTACAAGGTGTGGCGCATGCAGCGTCGTATGCGCGAATTCATGCGCGACCCCTTCGCAGCATCGCAGCGAGAGGCCGAGCGCAAGCGCCGGAAAGGCCAAGGCTCCACAGGCAACCCCTTCGAGGACTTCTTCGCCGCATGGGGAGCCTCCGCAGCTTCCGGCTCCGGCAGCCGCCATCCGCGGCGCCGCAAGAAAATACCCCGCGACGTTGGCGAATATGTGCGCTTCACCGAAGTGCGTGCCACTTCGGCAGCTTCGGCATCGGGTTCCGAAGTCCGCTTCACTCGCGAAGAACAGATTGAGGACGCCCAATGGGAGGACATCAAATGAAAGAGCTGCCGCTGTTCTCATTCCTCGACCGCCTCGCCGCCAACAACGACAGGGCTTGGTTCAACGAGCACAAGCCCGAGTACGAGGCACTGCGCGCCGAGTGGCTCGCTCAGCTCCAGCGTATGATTGACGCCATGGCGGCCGGCGAGCCTTCGCTGCGCTACGTGGCCGCTCGCGACTGCGCCTACCGCATCTACCGCGACACCCGTTTCTCCAACGACAAGACACCATACAAGACATATTTCTCGGCTCTGATTTCGCCCTCCGGACGACACTGCGAGCGCGCCTGCTGGTACCTCCACCTCGGCGCCGACGTCTGCGCCGTCTACGGCGGTCTGTGGATGCCCGAAGGCCCAGTGCTCCGCAAGGTGCGCAAAGCCATCATCGACAACGTCGACGAGTTCCGCTCCATCACCGAGACACCCGAAATGCTCAGGGACTTCCCCGGCTGGTATGGCCGTCAGCTCAAGACAGCTCCGAAAGGCTACGACCGCAACCATCCCGACATCGACCTGCTGCGCCTCACCGAGTACGGCAAGGAGCACCTGTTCGACCGCAGCTTCTTCGCCGACCCCGCATGGCCCGAAAAGGCCGCGGACTTAGCGCTGGCGCTCAAACCCATGATTGATTTTCTGAACTATTCAATAGACGAATAAGACAATAAACGAACAAGACAATGCTGACAGAAAAACGTAGCAGTATGCTCCACGGAGTACTGCTGATAGCTCTCTTCGCTTGCGCGGCATTCTATATCGGCGGCGCTCAGATATTTCTGAACCTGTCGATAAGCCCGATGATTATCGGCATCGTGCTCGGCATGATATACGCCAACAGCCTGCGCAATCATCTTCCCGAAACCTGGGTTCCCGGCATACAGTTCTGCTCCAAGAAGATTCTGCGCCTGGGCATCATCCTCTACGGCTTCAGGCTCACCTTTCAGGACGTGATGGCCGTCGGTATCGCCGGTATGCTCATCGACGTCATCGTCGTGACCGTCACCATACTCGGAGGCATCGCCATAGGACGCCTGCTCAAGATGGACAGCGAGACAGCCCTGCTGACATCCGTAGGCAGCGGCATCTGCGGCGCCGCGGCAGTCCTCGGTGCCGAAGCCACCATCAAGACCAAGCCGTTCAAGACAGCCATCGCCGTGGCCACCGTGGTGATTTTCGGCACGATAGCCATGTTCGTCTACCCTGTGGCCTACCGAGCCGGCATCCTCGGCCTCAGCCCCGAGCAGATGGGCATTTTCGCAGGCTCGACGCTGCATGAGGTCGCACACGCCGTCGGCGCCGGCAACGCCATGGGCGAGGACATTGCCCGCGTGGCCATCATCGTCAAGATGATACGTGTCATGCTCCTCGTGCCCGTGCTCCTCGTACTGGCCTACTGGGTGGCAATGCGCGCACGCCGCGACGGCACAGCCGCCGGAGGCAAAATCTCTATCCCCTGGTTCGCCCTCGGATTCCTGGCCGTCATCGGCTTCAATTCGTTCGACCTGCTTCCCGCGGCAGCAGTCAACGCCATCAACTACATCGACACCTTCCTGCTCACAATGGCCATGGCAGCCCTCGGCGCCGAGACCAGCTTCGACAAGTTCCGCAAAGCCGGCCCCAAGCCTTTCATTCTGGCCGCCATACTCTTCGTGTGGCTCATGTCCGGCGGATGGCTCCTGGCCAAATACCTTGCCCCGCTTTTCCTCTAACATCCCACTCAGACCACTTATATGACCGCAAGTGACTCGCTGGTAATCATACCGATGTACAACGAGTGCGAGAACGCCGCCGCAATAATCGACGCCGTGCTCGCGCTGCCGGTGCAGTTCGACATCCTCGTTATCGACGATGCCTCGCCCGACGGCACAGCTGCCATCGTCCGACAGAAAATGGAGCAGAACCCCGGACGAATACAGCTCATCGAGCGTTCGGGCAAGCTCGGACTCGGCACCGCATACATCACCGGATTCAAGCACGCCCTCAAAGGCGACTACGAGTTCATCTGCGAGATGGACGCCGACTTCAGCCACAACCCCGCCGACCTGGTGCGGATGCGTGCCGAGGCTCTCGAAAAGGGCGCCGACGTCGTTGTCGGCTCGCGCTATGTCACAGGCGTCAACGTCGTCAACTGGCCTATGGGACGCGTGCTGATGAGCTACTACGCCTCCAAGTACGTGCGTCTCATAACCCGCATGCCCATCCACGACACCACTGCCGGATTCGTCGGCTACCGCCGTCGTGTGCTCGAGGCTCTGCCGCTGGACAACATCAAGTTCAAGGGCTATGCCTTCCAGATCGAGATGAAGTTCACCGCCTACAAGTACGGATTCCGCATCGTCGAGCTGCCCATCGTTTTCGTCAACCGCGTTCTGGGCACCAGCAAGATGAACTCCGGCATATTCGGCGAGGCTGTCTTCGGCGTTATTCGTCTGAAGTGGAACAGTTTCTTCACCAAGTACCCCGACTACTCGGCAAAATGAAGGCCGACACGCTCATCGTCAATGCCACCCTCGTCGGGCCCGACGGGCTCTCCGAAGGCGCCGCCGTCGCCATAGACGGCAGGCACATAGCCGCCGTCGGCACCACAGGCACATTAGACTGCGACGCATCCGAAACCGTCGATGCCCGCGGAGCACTTCTCTTCCCGGGACTCATCGACTCCCACGCCCATTACCGCGAACCGGGTCTGGAGCACAAAGGCAATATCGCCACCGAAAGCCGCGCCGCAATCGCCGGGGGCGTGACCTCGTTCATCGACATGCCCAACACCAAACCCGCAACAGTCGATGCCGAAACCCTGAACGACAAGTACATGCGTGCGGAACGCTCATCGTCGGCCAACTACGGCTTCTTCCTTGCCGCTTCCGACCGCACTCCCGCCATCATACCCACAATCGACCGCAGCCTCCTGCCCGGCATCAAGCTCTTCCTCGGCACCACCACCGGCGCCATGGCCGCCCCGGCGGAGCGCGCCCTCGAAGACCTTTTCCGGCTCTGCGCGGACATGAACCTGCCGATAATGGTTCATGCCGAGGACGACAGCCTCATAGCCGCAGCGGCAGCCGAGGCCATCGCCCGCTACGGCAGCCGCGAGGCCGTTCCCGTGTCCGAACATCACATCATACGCAGCCGCGAAGCCTGCCTGCGTGCCACGGCGCGCGCCGTGGAGCTGGCCATGCGCTTTGGCACACGCCTGCACATTGCGCACGTCAGCACGGCCGACGAAGTCCGCGAGTTCCTCAGCTCCGGCCCAGTCAGCGGCAAGCAGATAACGGCGGAGACTACCCCACTCTACCTCGACCCCGTACTCTGTGAACCCTCCGCACGCACACACCGCCACAAAATCAACCCGGCCGTCAAGCTGCCCGGCGACGCCGAAGCGCTGCGCGAGGCCCTGGCCGACGGCCGCATCGACACCATCGGCACCGACCATGCTCCGCACCTCGAATCCGAGAAACTCGGAGGCGCGCTTACGGCAGCCTCCGGAGCACCATCGGTGCAGTTCGCCCTCGATGTTATGCTCGAATATCTGCGCCCCGAACTCATTGCGCGTGCCATGGCGGCCAATCCGGCAGCTATTTTCGCCATCGGCGGACGCGGGCGCATCGAAACCGGCATGGCAGCCGACCTCACGCTCGTGGAGCACACTTCAGGCCATATAATAAGTGACGCCGACGTGATTACGCCGGCGCAATGGACGCCCTTTGCAGGACGGGAGATACACCACCGCGTCGCCCGCGTGTGGGTAAATGGCCGTGAGGCATTCGACAGTACTCACCTCGCGTCGCCCGGCGCGGCGGAGCGCCTGCTGTTCGGCTTGGCCTGACGAGCCGGAATTATCGAGTGAGTGCCCGGCCGACGAAAATGCAGATTGTTCATTTCCTGCGGCGTCAGCCTGACTGCATTCTTGAGCCGGGGTTTCGGAATTGTCATGATTCTTTGTATTTTTGTTCAAGTGCCTCGGCTATAGCATCGGGACAGGCCACAAGTACCACCCCGCCGAACTTCTTCATGAAGTAGTCCTCGCTCACGCGCGCTGCGCTCGCCGTCGCTAAGACCCCGAGGCATCCGCCGCATCAACCACCACGAACGAATCGCGGTACTGAGCCAGATACGGCGGCATGATAGCATGAATCTCGGACTTGTCGTTCAGCCGGTAAGCCTCGTTGGGAATGCCGTACGACTGCAGCAGACGCCCGAAGCCGAACAGCGAGCTGAACGGCATCGTGGCGTAGGCCGAGTCGGAATAGGAGTCGGTCGCGGGCACTCCGAGCCTACGCACGAAGTCTTAGAAAATACTGCGCGTCTGCAAAAGGCGTCGAGGTCCCCGACAGGGTCTCACGAATTGAACTGCTGGAGCTTCTGCAGCAGGGTGTTGCCGTCCATCTCGCCGCTGTGGCGCCAGACAGGCTGACCGCCGCGGTAGATGACGAAGGTAGGCACCGAGTTGGCGCCGGCCTCCTCAGCCACTTCATTATTCTTGTCAATGTCAAGCTGGTAGATGGGCAGCGTGTCGCCCAGGAGCTCGCGGATATCGGCTACGATAGGCATCATCCTCTGGCAGTGGGGGCACCATGTGGCATAGAATTCCACAAGGACGGCGGGAGCGCTGTTCACAAGGTTTTCGTATTCAGTCATAGCTTTACAGTTTTATGTTAGTCTACCTTTTAAAACACCGCCACGCCGTCTAAGTTCGCACCTCGCGATGTTTGTCGGGTGTATAATAATTCATATATTTGCATACTGAAAAATCCGTATCGTTCCATGAGCACAACGACTCCCGCCAAGGCTTCCGACAATCCCGGCGTACGCACGGGAAAGGCCATTCTGTTCGTGCACGGCATCAACGGCAGCCCCGATTTCTTCTGGATGCTCGAGAAGGCCGTCCCACCCGGCTGGACCCTCAACAAGGTCTGCCTTGCCGGCCATTGCAGCACCCTTGACGACTTTGCGAATGCGTCGATGCGTAAATGGAAGGAGCAGGTGCGCGCCACCGTCATCATGATGCGCGCCCGCTACCGCACCTTCGTCATCGTCGGGCACTCGATGGGCACGCTCTTCGCCATCCGCCATGCCGTCGAAGGCAACGCCGACGGAATCTTCCTCATCAATCCGCCGCTCAGCCTGCACATGACCAAGCGCATGTTCACCACGCCTTTCAAAATCTACTTGGACTATATCCCCCAAGACGACATGCGCACCAAGGCCGCCGTCAACGCATACAGCGCCAAAGTAGAGCATAACCCGATGAAATACATACGCTGCGCGCCGCGATTCATCGAACTATTCATCGAAATCATCAGCATGAGGCGCATAACCCGCAAGCTCACCATCCCCGCCCGCGCCTACATGAGCGAGAACGACGAAATGGTAGCCAAATCAGGATGCCGCTTCTTCGCCGGGCAACAGAACACGAGAGTCACCGTACTG
>JAIDUY010000168.1 GCA_029059965.1 Muribaculaceae bacterium | reverse complement strand
GCGGTATATCCTGCGGGGCCTGCGCCTATGATGAGGCATTTGGTGCTAAGTTCGCTCATGGTGCTTTATGTTGTGGGAGAGTTTGTTGGGTATATGCTTATCTCAAGTCTATTATCTCGGTGGCGGGATGGCGCGCCGGGTCGAAGCGGAATGTCGAGGCGGGGCGGGCTGTCGTGGCGCCTATGCGGTCGATGGTGGCCGAGATGACACGGTTGCCCCTGAAATGGATTTCGGCAGCTGCGGGCCAGTCTTCGGCGTCGACAAGTATGATGGCACGCTCGATTTCGGCATCGGTCGGGCGTACGGGGGTGAGCTCGACGCGGCGTCGCCCGGACACGTCGCTGAGGCGACGCGCATGGTAGAGCGTGCCGTAGTTGCGCAGTATCGCAAAAGGATTCGACTCCATCAGCTCCTCGGCTGTGGGTTCGGTGATGCTGACTTCGGAGGTCGAATGCAGCATGGTCCACTGAGTGGTGCCGTCGTACCATACATCGAGCAGGGGAGTGCTCATGGCAAAGCGGGGCCCCGAAAGGACGATGCTGCCCTGCACGGGGCCGTCGCCGCCGTTGACGGTGAACTGTGCCTCGACTGCCTGTGCCGAAGCCAGACGGGCGGCCGCAGCACGCATGATGTCGTCGGCCGACTGTGTGCGCGCCGATGTCAGCGCCACCAGCGCCGCGAGCGCGAGCATAAGTGTTCGGAGTGTCTTCATTGTCAACTTACAACGTTATACTGTCTCTGACGGTTCATGCTTCGGAAATCAGACGCTGCACTTCGTCGGGCGTCATTCGCACTTCGCGGGGCTTGGCGCCGTTGGCGGGGCCGACGATGCCGAGCGCCTCCATCTGGTCCATGTAGCGTCCGGCCTTGTTGAAGCCTATCTGGAACTTGCGCTGCAGCACGGTGATGGAAGCCTGCGTCTGCGAGGCTATGTAGAGGGCGCAGCGGTTGAACTCCTCGTTGCGCAGGTTCACGTCGACGGTCGGAGTGCCGCCCTCGTTCTCGTTGGGCACTTCGGGCAGCTCGTAGGTTGTTGTGAAGCCCGGTTGGCCGCTGATGTGCTCGCATATGGCCTCGATTTCGTCCGTATCGACGAAGGCGCACTGCACGCGCTCGATGCCGCCGTTGATGAAGGTGAGCATGTCGCCCATGCCTATCAGACGGTGGGCGCCGGGACGGTCGAGGATGGTCTTGCTGTCGATGCTCGACAGCACGCGGAACGCTATTCGGGCCGGGAAGTTGGCCTTGATCATACCGGTGATGACGTCGGTCGAGGGACGCTGTGTGGCGATAATCATATGCATGCCGGCGGCACGGCCTTTCTGCGCGATGCGGGCGATGGGCACCGAGATGTCCTTGCCGGCTGTGGTGACGAGGTCGGCGAACTCGTCGACAATCATCACTATGTACGGCATGAAGCGGTGGCCCTTCTCGGGGTTGAGGCGGCGCTGGGTGAAGCGCTCGTTGTACGACACCACGTCGCGCACGCAGGCCTCGCTCAGCAGCTCGTAGCGGCGGTCCATCTCGACGCAGAGCGAGTTCAGGGTGGCCACAACCTTCATCGGGTCGGTGATGATGGCGTTGTCCTCCTCGGCCAGCTTGGCCATGTAGGGCTTGCTGATGTTGCGGTAGAGCGAGAATTCCACCATTTTGGGGTCGACAAGCACGAACTTGAGCTCGTCGGGATGCTTGGAGTAGAGCAGCGAGGTGATGATGCAGTTCAGGCCGACCGACTTGCCCTGGCCGGTGGCGCCGGCCACAAGCAGGTGGGGCATCTTGGCAAGGTCGGCGATGTAGACGTCGTTGGAGATGGTCTTGCCGAGAGCTACGGGCAGATTCATCTTGGCGCGCGCCTTCTGGAAGGCCGCCGACTCGATGACGTGGCGCATGGGCACAATCTGTTTGCTGCGGTTCGGCACTTCGATGCCGATGGTGCCGCGGCCGGGTATGGGGGCGATGATGCGGATGCCGGGGGCCGACAGGCTCATGGCGATGTCATCCTCGAGCGACTTGATGCGGGCGATGCGGATGCCCTCGGCGGGCACGATTTCATAGAGCGTCACCGTGGGGCCTATGGTTGCCTCGATGCGCACGATTTCGACACTGAAGCTGCGCAGGGCGTTGACAATCATCTGCTTGTTGGCGGCTTGCTCCTCGGCGTCGATTTCGATACCTGTATTGCGGTCCAGAAGCAGGTCGATGGGAGGGAATTTGTAGGACGAATGTTCGGCGCGCGGGTCGAAAATCGTGTCGAGGCCCATATGGTCGCCGTCGGCAATTGCGGGCGCCTCGGCAGTGGGTGCGGCCGTGCGGATAATCATTTCGGGTTCGCCGGGAGCTGACGGTATTGTAGTTACC
>JAIDUY010000167.1 GCA_029059965.1 Muribaculaceae bacterium | reverse complement strand
CAAGCATTTTCCCGACCCTCCAAATTTTTCAGCAAGAAAATGTGTTTTAGAACATAGTTTTAACATCCGTTCACACTCGGGATTTTAAGAATTGCTGATTATAAGATAGTTGCGAAAACAGGCTCTTAAAGCACTTTCAGCCGTATTTTTTGCATATCGCACACCGCCTGACGCAGGGCGCCTCGCAGGTGCTGCTCACTTTCACAGCCTAATATTATAGATGGTGAGAATCCGAGAGAGGTTCATGCAAAACACGACTCCCCCGAATCTACTTCATTAAGGTGGATTCGGGGGAGATATGCGGTTCGGCTATTGAGGCGACGTCAGGATGGATCCTCGACGTCGTAGCCTGCCATGCTGACGGCACGGACGAGGGCTTCGCGGTCCGGAGTGCCGGTGACGGTGAGCGTCGCTGCGCCGAGGTCGACGATTGCCGTTTCTATTCCGGGTACTGCGGAAGCGGCTTCTTCGACGCGCTTCTTGCAGTGCGGGCAGGCCATGCCCGAGACTTTGAGTGTGATTGTTTCTGACATATTATTATCTGTATTATTATGATGTTCACAACAAGAATGTGAGCGGCGCCGACTGAGAACAGGCGCGGCGCACAGCAGGACCACAAGGATGGCACTGCAGATGGTGGGGAATAGCTCGAATTGAAGGTGGTGGCATGCCGCGGCAGGCGCTGCACCAAGGAGGAACCAGCTGCGAGGCAGCAGCAGATCGATAATCAGACCGAAGGCGATTGCCGTGACGACAACCGAGACGACGTAGATGACCGTGGCCTTGCGACCCTGCGTGCGTCCGAGGATGATGAGCGAAGCAAAGTTTGCTGCCGGGCCGGCCATGAGCATGACGAAGGCGATGCCGGGCGACAGGCCTTTCATCATCAGCGACATCGCAATGGGAATTGAGCCTGTCGCACATATATACATAGGAATGGCCACGACGACCACGGCAAGCATGGCGAGCAGAGGATAGTCGCCGAGCGAAATGAATATGCTGTCGGGAACAAACACCGTGATTAGTGCTGCGACGATGAGTCCGACAACAAGCCAGCGCCCTACGCTCGACACCATATCGACGAATCCATAGGTAACAGCAGCGCCCATCTTGCCTAAAAAAGAGCGCGAATCCTTCTCGCTGCCCGAGCCGGCAACTTCGGCAATGGCAGCCACGTCCGCCTCGCCCCGCGCTCCGCGGTCGACAGCCCAGCCACCGGCCACGGCTCCGACGAGGGCCGCCACGGGACGTATGATGGCAAATGGCAGTCCGAGCAGCGAGTATGTCGCCGCGATGGAGTCGACACCCGTCTGTGGCGTGGCTATCAGAAAAGATGTCGTGGCACCCTTCGACGCGCCCTGACGCCGCAGAGCAACTGCCGTCGGCAGGACGCCGCACGAACACAGAGGCAATGGTATGCCGAAAAGAGCAGCCTTGATGACAGGCGCCACCCCCCGACCGCTCAGATGACGGGTCATAGTCCGCGCCGGAACAAATACATGGAGCAGCCCGGCAATAAAGAAACCGAGCAGAATATAGGGCGACATTTCATTGATAATCGCCAGCAAAGAATAAAGGAAATCCTGCATAGCCTTGATTTTGGACGCAAAGTTAACGACTTTGTTCCACAGCGGCATTACACTATTCCGCAGGCGTATTGCATAATTCCGGCCTCAGACTTCGGCCAGACTGCGCCGCGGCGTTCCGGACTCGAGGAACTGCGTGGGAGTCAGCCCCGTGACCGACTTGAACTGCCGCGACAGGTGGGCGGCGCTTGAGTAACCGGTGCGGTCCGCAATCTCGGCCACCGAATACTGGCGATAGGCCAGCAGCTCCTTGACCCACTCGACGCGCATCGCGATGGCATACTTCTCGATGGTACGCCCCTCGCGCGCCGAGAAAATGCGCGAGGCCGACTCGTAGGCCATGCCGATGTGCCGCTCCACGCAGACCGACAGCTTCAGCCGACACTCGTCCTCGCTGCGCACATGATGAATCACGGCATCCTTGACCTGCTGCACCACACGGTCGTCGGCATCGGTTATGCGCTGGAAGCCCTCCTCGGCCAGCCGACAGTCGAGAGCCGCCAGCACCTCATCCGGCAAAAAGTCGCACGACAAAAGCGCATAGCCCAGCCCGACCTCGACCGGCTCGACACCGAGTTCCGCAAGAATCTCACGCAAAGCCTGCACACAGTGGCGGCACACCATATTCCTGATGTCAATTCGCATAAACGGACTATCTAAAGA
>JAIDUY010000166.1 GCA_029059965.1 Muribaculaceae bacterium | reverse complement strand
CGTGGCAGTCGTCGCGCCATGCGCGCAAGGTGTAGTTGCCGTGAGCGACGTTGCGGAATACGTAGGCGCCGTTGTACATGTTGTCGGTGGTGCGGGTCTGTACCACGTTGCCGGAGGCGTCGACGAGTTCGAGCGAGGCACCGTTGAGGGCGGCGAGCTTGTCGCGTCCGTGGCGGGTGAAGTTGGCGGGCATCACGGCTTCGCGCAGACGGTGGTCGTCGTAGACGATACCGGCCACGTTACCGGTGACGAAGCGGTCCTCGGTGTTGTAGAACTCCATGATGGACTTCACGAAGTGCCATGCCTCGAGCCACCACACGTCGTCGTTCATCAGACGGTGTGCCTCGGGACGGTGCTCGTGCATCGAGCCCTCGGAGAGCAGACCGACGACGTAGAGGGTGCGCAGCACGCCCAGGCCGCCTTCCCACATATTCTGGTAGAAGGTGAGGTCACCGGCCACGTACTCGGTGTTGCGGGTCCATACGGGCATCTGGTTGGAGTGGAGGTTGTGCCACACGATTTTGCTGAGCTCGATGGCCTCGGGATAGCGCGGAGTGCCGATTGTCTGCTCGCGGTAGAGCATAAGGGGGTAGTTGACGGTCTCGCCTGCGTTGGAGTGGATACTCAGCAGCATGTCCACGCCGAGCTGGTTGGCCTCGGCGCATATGCCCGACAGGGAGCGGTCGTCGTCCTCTGTGTTCTTGATTCGGCTCAGATAGGCCGTGGTGCCAAGCGAGTCGAGGATGTGGTACATGTGCAGGCCTTTGTAGAGGTTCGACTTGGACTCCCAGTAGCCTGCGGTGTCGCCCGACTCGAAGGGATGGATGCGGATGGGTCGGTCGTTGCCGGTGTATCCGCCGTGGCCGGGGTTGATGTAGATTTTCAGGTCGCTCATCTTGCGCGCCTGGACAGCGCTCAGCGTGCCGAGTGCAATCAGAAGGAATATGAACAGTCTTTTCATGGCGCAATCAGAGTTCGTTGAGGTCGATGATGAACATATTGCCCGACAGGTCGGTATAGACTACCGAACAGGAGGCCGAATCTGTTGCTTCGCCCAACATAACGGCTGACTCTTATACACATATCCGAGCCCACGAGACTAAGGCGACTCGAGGATGCCGTCGTCTGCAGGAAAGAA
>JAIDUY010000165.1 GCA_029059965.1 Muribaculaceae bacterium | reverse complement strand
TCTCCCGAGGCCACGGGCACTTCGGCGTAGAGCGACTTCATCAGCGATGTCTTGCCGATGCCGACACGCCCGAGCAGATAGACGAACTCGCCGGTACCGACGCGCAGATCGATATCCTTGAGCGCCACATGCTCGTTGCGCAGTATGGTCACTCCTTTATATTTTATGATTTCAGACATTCCTCGGGCGGTGTTTTTTGAGTATGCAAATTTAATCTTTTGAGGCGAAATCCCCAAGCTTTTGCGAAAAAATGCCTAAATTTGCCAAACCCTACGCCCACGCACGCGTTAATATACGTGGAGCATAGTTAAGGCTCCGGCCACAAGCCCGACTGTCCCGCCCCGGCGGACACGGGCAGTTCATCACAGCAACAAACTAACACACAGATATGAAAACATCACGCATCCTCCTCGGCGCCATCGCCATCGCACTTGCGGTTCCGGCGGCAAGCGCCCGACAGCTCACCGTCGACGAGGCCCTGGCCGCCGCCGGCGGCATGACAGGCACCATGGCTCCCCTGAGCGCATCGACTACCTACACCATGGCCGAGAACGGCTTCAATACAGTCTATGTGCTGCCCGCAGCCGCAGGAGGCTACCTTGTCCTTTCGGCCGACGACGTGGCTCCCGCCGTGCTCGGCTACAGCGACAACGGTATTTTCGACCCCGACAACATTCCCCCGGCCATGCAGGGCTGGCTCGCCCAGTACTCGGCAATCATAGCCTATGCCGCCGAACACGGCGCACAGGTGCTCGCCGCCCCTGCCAACCCCGCCCTGACCGACATCGCACCCATCGCCAAGACACGCTGGAACCAGGACGCACCCTACAACCTGCTCTGCCCCACCGTCGAGAGCGGCGGTGATGTCTATCCGACCTACACCGGATGTGTGGCTACGGCAGTGGCGCAGGTGATGAAGGCCTACGAGTACCCGCAGACCGGCGTCGGCACGCACAGCTACACCTGGAACGGACAGACACTGAGCTTCGACTACGCAGCCACTACTTTCGACTGGGACAACATGACCGACATCTACAACAGCGAGAGCACAGAGGCCGAGAAGAACGCCGTGGCCACGCTGATGTACGCCGTCGGCGTGAGCTGCAACATGGGCTACAGCCCCGACGGCTCCGGCGCCCAAGGCGCGGCTGCCGCCATCGGACTTATCCGTAACTTCAACTACGACAAGAGCGCGCGCTACCTCAGCCGCGACTTCTTCACCCTGCCGCAATGGAGCACCATGCTCCACGGCGAGCTCGCCGCCGGTCATCCCGTCTACTACGACGGCGCCAACCAGAGCATAGGCCACGCATTCGTCATCGACGGCTACCGCAGCGCCGACGGCTTCTTCCACGTCAACTGGGGCTGGGGCGGCATGAGCGACGGCTACTACTCCATCGTCACCCTCGACCCCGACGCCCAGGGCATCGGCGGCAGCACCGACGGCTACTATCTGGGCCAGAGCGCCATCTTCGGCCTCAAGCCCGCCGAGGCCGGCTCGGAGATTTCGCCCGTCATAATCTGCGGCGGACTGCTCGACGCCACCGCCACCTATACACGCAGCCGGCAGACAATCATCGGCAGCGCCAACGGAGGCATCTACAACACTTCGCTCGGCACCGTCACCGTCGAGATAGGCCTTGAGCTCACTCCCGAAAACGGCGGCGAGAAGAGCTACGTATGGTCGGCCTACGGTCCCGTCGAGCTGGACTACGGCTACGGCTTCAGTCAGCTCGAAGTGCCCGCGGCAGGCTATCCCGCACAGGACGGCACCTACCGCGCCGTGCCCGTGGCACGACGCGGCAACGAGGTATTCCCCGTGCTGTGCTATGTCGGCGAAGTCAACGCCATCAAGGTGGAAATCAGCGGCGACAATGTAACCCTCAGCCCCATCGTTCCCGAAATAAGCCTCGACTCGCGCGACACCGAGGCGCTGACTCCCTTCTACCGCAACAAGCTCGTGATGGTGCGCTCAACAATCGTGAATAACGGCACCGAAGAATACTATAACCTCGTGCAGGCTCGCCTGCGCTCCGCCAACGGCAAAATCACCAACATCGGCAACGCTGTGGTCGACATCATGGGCGGCAGCAGCGAGACCGTGACCATATCCGGCTCCCTGCCTTTCGCCATCTCCAAGGGCGAGGCCACTCTCGAAATCCTCGACGGCGAGGGCAATGTCATCGGACAGGGAGTGACGGTCAATGTCGAAATCGCTCCCTCGGGCACTCCCTCCATCAGCCTCTCGGACATCGACGCTCCCCTGGCTTCGACCGGCGCAGGCACATACGCCAACCCCTACAACGTATCGGCCTCCGACCTCAAGCTCACCGCCCTGCTCTCCAACTCCGCAGGCTACTTCACCAACTCCATCCGCATGTACTTCTTCGGCATGGAGGGCGGCTCGTCGTCGACCTATCTCCAGGCTCCCCTCACCCCCGTCAGCGCAGGACAGAGCGCCACTCTGACTTTCGCGGGCGACCTCTCGGCAGCACTTGAGACGGGCAAGACCTATGTGGCCCAGTTCGCCGAACTCACCACCACGCAGGCCAAAATCATCGAGGGCGCGCCTCAGGTCTACTTCCACATCGGCGAGAACTCCGGCGTCGATGAAATTGCCACAACAAGCTACGGCATCTTCCCCAACCCCGCCGACAGCCATGCCACCGTCACCGCTCCCGCGCCCATCGAGGCTCTTGAGGTCTTCGACGCCGCCGGCATGCACCGCGCCGCTTTCGCAGGCAAGGGCACCGCGACCCTGGGAATGGACCTGGGCGGTCTGGCCGCAGGATGCTACTTCGTGCGCGTCACCACCGCTGACGGCAATGTCGAGACCCTGCGTCTGATCAAGCGATGAAAGGCTCTGCGGCGCTTATGATGCTGCTCGCCGTGGCCGCGGCTTCGGGCTGCGGCTCGGGGCGGACGGCTCCCGAAAGCCGGACACAGGCTCCCGTGCCCGTGCTCGGCGTCGAGGGGCGCGTGCTCGGCGGCTCACAGGCCGACATTCCGCGCGCCGTGGCCTACCGCACCGACGGCGACTATGCCGACTGCGTGCCGGTGAATCTCGCGCCCGACGGCAGCCTCGCCTCCTATCCGGCGCCGTCCGACATCTCGGCGGCATCGGAGCCTTTGCCACTTGTCGACGGCTTCCTGCTTGACCGCCGCGGCATAGGCCCCAACACGGTATTCACCCGCTATACATACCGCCAATACGCGGCTCTGCCGCAGGCACCGTCGCAGCAGCAGCTGCTCGACTCGGTCATTCCGGGCTCGCGGGTGAACGAGATGGTGGTGCTGCCGATGACGACCGCCGAAGCCTTGGCCGACACCGCGGCAGTCAATGAGTACATCAGAAGCCGCAAGGGCGACATGATATAAACCGAAACCGACGACGAAGCATGAAAGAACGCTATCCTGTACTGGATGTGATGAAGGGCGTGGCCATCTTCCTTGTAGTGGCGGGCCACGTGCTGGCCATGTGCATACGCGGCATCGACCGCGCGCCGCTGTTCAAATTCATAGGCGAGATTCATATGCCGCTGTTCTTCTTCGTCAGCGGCTTCCTGACCTTGCGCCGCGGCAAGGACGGCGGCATCGTCATGCCCGGACTCGGCCAGCGCGCAGTGCGTCTGCTGCTCCCCATGGTGGCCGTGAGCTCGCTTTGGGTGCTGTGGTTCCCGCTTTCCGGCCTCGAAAGCCCTCTGCCCGAGGGTTTCGCAGGACTATGGGGCGACGAATGGAAGAACGGATACTGGTTCACGCCGGTGCTCTTCGTCATTACGGTGCTCTACATCCCTTCGGCACTGCTGCTGTCGCGTCTGAGCGGGCTATGGAGCCGCATCGCGGCCATAGCGGCCGTGTGGTGCGTGCTTGCCTTTGCAGTGGATCTGCTGCCGCCGACATGGATTTCGGCGGCATCGCTGAGCCTTGTGGTACGCTTCTACCCGGTGTTCATGGCCGGTGCCGTCGCCGCCGACTGCCGCGCGGCTTTCACGGCCTTCTGCGGCCGTTCGTCCACACAGACTGTTGCCCTGGCGGCCTCGGCCCTGCTGATATCCTACGTGGGCTGGTACTGGCGCTATCCCGCCATTCCGGCATGGTGTCTCGACGTGGCCCGTCCGCTGCTCCACATAGCGCTGGCGGTGCTGGCTTTCGGTGTGATGTCGCCATGGGCGGCGCGCGACACCGCCACGGTGCGCATGTGGTCGTTCTTAGGCCGCAAGAGCCTGGCAATCTATCTGCTGCACTATTTCTTCCTCTTCCCCGCCGGAGGCCTGCGCCCCCTGCTGGAGTCGACGGAACTCGCCATTGTGCCTACGGCCGTCGTAGCCGCCGCGATAGCGGCGGCCATAGTGGCCGTCGTCCTCATAATCGACTATGTCATAAGCTTCTCCGCGCCGCTGGCTCTGCTGCTGACGGGTGCCCGCCCGAAGCCCGAAACCAAAGCGCCGCAAGGTGTATGAATATATGAAGCGTATATTACTGTCAATGAACCACATGGGAGGCACCGAGCGCAAGTATGTCGCCGATGCCTTCGACACCGACTGGATTGTGCCCTTGGGCCCTCACGTCGATGAATTCGAGCACCGTCTCGAATCTTATCTCGGCCACGACAAGCGTGTTCTGGCCCTCAGCTCGGGCACGGCGGCGCTGCATCTGGCGCTGACGGTGCTCGGCGTAGGGGCCGGCGACGAGGTCATCTGTCAGGACCTTACCTTCGCCGCGTCGGCCAATCCCGTTGTATATCTCGGCGCAAAGCCCGTTTTCGTCGACAGCGAGCGCCGTACCATGAACATCGACCCGGAGCTGCTCGAGGAGGCCATCGCCGACCGTCTGAGCAAGACCGGACGCCTGCCCAAGGCCATCATCGCCGTCGACATGTACGGCATGCCCGCACAGCTCGACCGCATCGCCGAGGTGGCCGCCCGCTACGGCATTCCCCTTGTCGAGGATGCCGCCGAGGCTTTGGGCAGCACTTTCGGAGGCCGCCGCTGCGGCACCTTCGGCACCTTTGCCGCGCTGAGCTTCAACGGCAACAAAATCATCACCACCAGCGGCGGCGGAGCCCTCGTCTGCCCCGGCGAGGAGGAGCGGCGTCGCGCCCTGTTCTTCGCCACTCAGGCACGCGAGGACAGGCCCTACTACTACCACGAGCACGTGGGCTACAACTACCGCCTGAGCAACGTATGCGGCGCCATAGGCTGCGGACAGATGGAAGTGCTGCCCGAGCGCGTGGAACGTCGCCGCCATATCCACGGCATTTACACCGAGGCGCTGGCCGATATTCCCGGCATGGCCGTGCAGCAGAACCCAGGCCCTGAATTCGACTCCAACTTCTGGCTCACGACGGTGCAGATTGCTCCCGGGACCGGCATCACTCCCGACGCCCTGCGTCTGGCCCTTGCCGCCGAAAACATCGAGAGCCGCCTGCTGTGGCGCCCCATGCACATGCAGCCCGTATTCGCCGAGGCGCCCTACTACGGGCACGGCGTCTCCGACGAGCTCTTCGAACGCGGCCTGTGCCTGCCCTCCGGCTCCATCCTCACCGACGAGGACATCGAGCGCGTGGCGGCAAGCATACACCGCGCAGTCGCAAAGAACTGACACACCCATAGCGATGGCACTTATAGCATTCGACCTCGACGACACCTTATATAAAGAGCGCGACTATGTGCTCTCGGGGCGTCGTGCCGTGGCCGAAGCCGTAGCGCCGTCGGCTGGCATGGACGCCGCAGCCCTGCTTAAGCTCATGAACGAGGCTGCCGACGCCTTCGACGCCCTCGCCGATGCCATTGCCGCCACACCCGCCGCCGCGACCTACTCCATAGAGCGCATGGTGGCAGTCTACCGAGCCCATACTCCCGACATCAGCCTTGACAGCGCGGTGCCCGAAACGCTCCGCCGTCTGCGCGAACGCGGCCACTCGCTTGCCCTCATCACCGACGGCAACAGCAACCGGCAGCACGCCAAGATACGCGCGCTCGGGCTCGACGCTTTCTTCGGCCCGCACAATGTCATCGTCAGCGACGACTGCGGTTCGGACAAGACCACTACTGTGCCCTTCATAGCCGCCGAAGCCCTCGCCCCGGGCGAGAGGCGCGTCTACGTCGGCGACAACATAGCCAAGGACTTCCACTGGCCCAACATGCGCGGATGGCTCACGGTGATGCTGCGCGACCCCGAGGGGCTGAATATACGCCCCCAGCGTCCCGCCGAGGCGCCGCCGGCATTCCGCCCTGCCATGACAGTGGACAGCCTTGAGTCTCTCCTATCGCTAACTATTTGAACATAATATCATGCCAACAGCACTCATAACAGGCATCACGGGTCAGGACGGCTCCTATCTGGCCGAATTCCTGCTCGAAAAAGGATATAGCGTCCACGGCCTCCTGCGACGCAGCTCGAGCTTCAACACAGGCCGCATCGAACACCTCTACCTCGAGGACTGGGTGGCCGACCAGCATCGCGGACGGGCCATCGAACTGCACTACGCCGACATGACCGACTCGTCGTCGCTGGTGCGCATAATACGCGAGATCAAGCCCGACGAAATCTACAACCTAGCGGCGCAGAGCCACGTCAAGGTGTCGTTCGACGTTCCCGAATATACGGCCGACGTCGATGCCATCGGCACCCTGCGACTGCTCGAGGCCGTGCGCATCCTCGGCTACGAAAAGCGCACGCGCATCTACCAGGCATCGACATCCGAGCTCTACGGCAAGGTCAAGGAAGTGCCTCAGACCGAAACCACGCCCTTCCATCCGCGCTCGCCCTACGCCGTGGCCAAGCTCTACGCCTTCTGGATAATGAAGAACTACCGCGAAAGCTACGGCATGTTCACCGCCAACGGCATACTCTTCAACCACGAGAGCGAGCGCCGCGGCGAGAACTTCGTGACCCGCAAGATTTCGCTCGCCGCCGCAGCCATAGCCGCCGGACGACAGCATAAACTCTATCTTGGCAATCTCGACGCCAAGCGCGACTGGGGCTACGCCCCCGACTACGTCGAGTGCATGTGGCTCATCCTCCAGCAGCCCGAACCCGACGACTACGTCATCGCCACGGGCGAATACCACTCCGTGCGCGAGTTCGCCACACTGGCCTTCCGCCGCGCCGGCATTGAACTGCGCTGGGAAGGCAGCGGCATCGACGAGAAAGGCATCGACACGGCCACCGGGCGCGTCATCGTCGAGGTCGACCCACGATTCTTCCGCCCCGCCGAGGTCGACGAGCTGCTCGGCAATCCGGCCAAGGCTCGCGAGCGCCTCGGCTGGAATCCGCGCAAGACAAGCTTCGAAGAACTGGTATTCAAAATGGTAGACCATGACATTGCTGAAACAGGACGCTAAAATATACGTCGCCGGACACCGCGGCCTCGTCGGCTCGGCGATATTCGAGAATCTCAGGAAACGTGGATACACTAACATTATAGGCCGCAGCCACGCCGAGCTCGACCTGCTCGACCCCGTGGCCGTGCGCCGCTTCTTCGAGAGCGAGAAACCCGATGCCGTCGTCCTGGCGGCGGCACACGTCGGCGGCATAATGGCCAACAGCGTCTACCGCGCCGACTTCATCTATCAGAACCTGCAGATACAGCAGAACGTAATCGGCGAAGCATTCCGCAGCGGCGTCAGGCGCCTGCTCTTCCTCGGCTCGACCTGCATCTACCCGCGCGAGGCCCCGCAGCCCATCACCGAGAACGCCCTGCTGACATCGCCACTCGAATACACCAATGAACCCTACGCCATCGCCAAAATTGCCGGCATGAAGCTCTGCGAGAGCCTCAACCTGCAATACGGCACGGACTACGTGGCCGTGATGCCCACCAACCTCTACGGCCCCAACGACAACTTCGACCTCGAGCGTAGCCACGTCCTGCCGGCTATGATACGCAAGTACCATTTAGCCAAGCTGATGGGCGAGGGCAACTACGGGGGCGTGCGCGACGACCTGCGCCGACGCCCTGTCGGCGGGATCAACCCCGACAGCGACTCCGACAGCGCCATCGCCGACGGGCTGGCTCGCTTCGGCATAGCTCCGGGCGAACTGACGCTGTGGGGCACGGGAAGCCCGCTGCGCGAGTTTCTGTGGAGCGAGGACATGGCCGACGCCTGCGTGCACATCCTGCTCAATGTCGGCTTCGACCGCCTGCGCGAGCTTGCAGGCGAGCCCGTCCGCAACACTCATGTCAACATAGGCACGGGCAAGGAGGTGACAATAGCCGGACTTGCCCAAATGATTGCCGAGGCCACGGGATTCAAAGGCGTCACCCGCTGGGACGGCTCCAAGCCCGACGGAACACCGCGCAAGCTCTGCGACGTGAGCCGCCTGCACGCACTGGGATGGCATCACCGCGTGGAGCTGTCCGAAGGCATCGCCCGCCTCTACGACTGGTACCTCAAATCCTGACGCACACAAACATGGCGCGGCCCCGGGAAATCGCTCTCCGGGGCCGCGCCACGATTATGGTTGATGCTATCTGATGGTCAGGAATAGTAGATTTCGCTGATGGCGGGCACGGCCTGTTCGGCGGCGTCCTCGCTTTCGGCATTGCCGACATGCCAGCCGCAGAAATACGGATGCTTCACGATTGCGGGAGCCTTGGATTCAAGAGCCGTAATGATGTATGAGAAGGGGAAATATGCGTTCATTGTGACAAGGTTTATGGATTATGTTTTCTAAACGCGGCTTATTGGTTTTTTGTTCACGCCCGGTGTTGTTTTTTTCTTTTATTTATGTTTAACCCGTTCATTTTGCTAATTTTGCACAAAAGAATTTTAATTAAGACCAAATTATATTGCCATATGAAATCCCTTGTCCGAATTGCAGCACTGTCACTCGCCCTTTCGGCTGCCGCCGCGACCGCAGCCGCCGAACGGATACCCGCATCCGACCCGCAGATAAATTATATGGGACGAATACACTGGGACGACAAGGGACACGGCTCCTTCAACTATCCGGGCACAAGCGCGCTGCTCCGCTTCAAGGGTACTTCGCTGCAGATGGAGACATCGCCCGGCAGCGGCAAGTTCATCGTCGAGGTCGACGACATGGCGCCGGCTCAGCTCACCTACACTTCCGCAGACTCTATCCTGACAGTCGCCGACGGCCTTGACGACACCGAACACAGCGTCCGCATCACATATGCCATCGAAGGCTACGAATTTCACCCGCAGTTCAGGGCATTCCACACCGACGGCACGCTGCTGCCCGCCGGCGACAAGCCCGCGCTCAAAATAGAATTTATCGGCAACTCCATAACCTGCGGCTATGGAATCGAAGCCGACAATCCCGCACACGGAGTCACCTACGACACCGCGCACCACACCCGGCCCTACGCCCACCTCACAGGCCGCGCCC
>JAIDUY010000164.1 GCA_029059965.1 Muribaculaceae bacterium | reverse complement strand
CTGTTCGGCTCGTCGGCTGTCGGCGGAACAATCAATATCATCACCAAGGACCCGCTGTCCAACTCCGCACAGATTGACCACACACTCACTTCCATCGGTCCCTCGGGTGCGCTCGACAACAACACCACCGTCAACGCCTCCGTCGTCACCGACAACAACAAGGCCGGCATCTTCGTCTACGGGCAGATACGCTACCGCGACGGTTACGACGACAACGGCGACGGCTTCACCGAGGTGGCGCAGCTGAAGACACAGACCATCGGCGCCCGCACATTCCTGCGCACCACAGCCGAGTCGAAGCTCACTCTCGAATACCACAACACCCACGAGTACCGCCGCGGCGGCGATCAGCTCGACCGTCCCGCTCACATGGCATACATAGCCGAGCAGGTCGACCACAACATCAATTCCGGCGAGGCTACTTTCGACCTGTGGATGCGCGACCATCGCGACAAGCTCTCGGTATTCGCCGCCACCCAGAGCACCAAGCGCGAAAGCTACTACGGCTCGGACATGGATCCCAACGCCTATGGCCGCACCGCCGACATCGTCGTGACGGCCGGCTCGCAGTGGTCGCACCCCATAGACCGATTCCTGTTCATGCCCTCCGAACTGGTGGCCGGCGTGGAGTACTCCTTCAACCGCCTCCATGATGTCACCATAGGCTATGACCACGACATCCTCCAGAAGGTGCACATCTACAGCGCCTATCTGCAGAACGAATGGAAGAACGAGCGCTGGGGCTTCCTCGTCGGCGCGCGAATGGACAAGCATTCGCTCATCGACAAGCCCATCGTGTCGCCGCGCGTGAACATACGCTTCAATCCCGACGACCGCCTGAATTTCCGTGCATCCTATTCCACAGGCTTCCGTTCGCCCCAGGCCTACGACGAGGACTTCCACGTCGCCATCGTGGGCGGCGAGCGCGTCGTCACCGTCCTCGCTCCCGGACTCAAGCAGGAAAGCTCGCAGAGCGTCAGCCTGTCGGCCGACCTCTACCACCGTTTCGGCAGCGTGCAGACAAATCTGCTTGTCGAAGGCTTCTTCACCGACCTCAGGGACGTGTTCGCACTGCGTCAGCTCGACAGCCCCGACGCCAACGGCAACGCCGTGCTCGAGCGCTACAACGGCTCCGGCGCCCGCGTGATGGGTATCAACATCGAGGCCAAGGCCTTCTTCTCGAGCCATTTCGACATTCAGGGCGGTGTGACCCTGCAGCGCAGCCGCTACAAGGAGCCCGAGCAGTGGAGCGATAATCCCGAAGTCCCGGCTGTGAAGAAGATGTTCCGCACCCCCGACATCTACGGCTACTTCACCGCCAACTGGGAAATCACGCACTCGCTGCGCGCCACCTTCACCGGCACGGGCACCGGACCCATGCTTGTGCAGCATATGGAAGGCTCCGGCACGGATGTTGACATGGCCGTGACCACGCAGTCTTTTTTCGACGCCTCGGCCAAGCTCACTTATTCGTTCAGGCTCTTCAACCGCGCCAATCTCGACGTGTCGGCGGGCGTGAGCAACATCTTCAACTCCTATCAGAACGATTTCGACACGGGCAGACTCCGCGATTCGGGCTACGTCTACGGCCCCTCCCTGCCCCGCTGCGTGAACGTCGGTTTTATATTCAATATATAAAGCGGTCAATTACCCGTGGAAAAATGACGCGGGGTGCGGAAATTTTCGTACCTTTGCGCACTGAATCGTAATAGTATTTCCATATGGCTCTATACCAGCAAATCGACGCCGACATCAAGGCCGCAATGCTTGCTCACGACAAGATGCGCCTGCAGGCCCTGCGCGGCATCAAGAAGGAATTTATCGAGGCCAAGACCGCTCCCGGCAACAATGGCGAGCTGAGCGACGAGGCCGCCACAAAGATACTCGTCAAAATGGCCAAGCAGCGCCGCGAAAGCGCCCGCATCTACACCGAGCAGAACCGTCCCGAGCTGGCCGAAACCGAGCTGGCCGAAGTGGGCGTCATCGAGGCCTATCTTCCCAAGGCTCTCAGCGACGAGGAACTGACCGCCGAGCTCACCAAAATCATTGCGCAGACCGGCGCCTCCTCGCCTGCCGACATGGGCAAGGTGATGGGCGTGGCCACAAAGGCCCTGGCCGGACGTGCCGACGGTCGTGCCATCTCCGCAAAGGTGCGCGAACTTCTGAAATAAAAAATATCACCGCATATGCTTACTCTACAGCAAATCAAGGCCGACCCTCAGCATATCATCGAGCGTCTGGCCGTCAAGGGCTTCGATGGCCAGAAGCCCATCGCCCGCGTACTGGCGCTGGACGAAATGCGCCGCGACCTCCAGCTCCGCAGCGACAATGCTTCGGCCGAACTCAACAAGATGGCCGCCTCCATCGGCAAGGCCATGAAGGAAGGACGCCGCGAAGAGGCCGAGGCCGCCAAGGAAAAAGTGGCCGTGCTCAAGGAAGAGCAGAAGGCTCTGGCCGACGAGCTTGCCCGCACCGAGGAGTCCATGCGCAATGAGCTGCTCAACATCCCCAACGTTCCCTACAGCGGCGTGCCCGAAGGCAAGACCGCCGAGGACAATGTCGTCGAGAAGACCGGTGGCAAGATGCCCGAACTCGGCCCCGACGCCCTGCCTCACTGGGACCTCGCAAAGAAATATAATCTCATTGACTTCGATCTGGGCGTGAAGATTACAGGCGCCGGATTCCCTGTATATCTCGGCAAGGGCGCCAAGCTCCAGCGCGCCCTCATCCAGTTCTTCCTCGACGAGGCTTCGGCTGCCGGATACCTTGAGGTGCAGCCTCCCTATGTGGTCAACGAAGCCAGCGGCTACGGCACAGGCCAGCTGCCCGACAAGGAAGGCCAGATGTACTTCGTCAGCGCTGACAAGCTCTACCTCATCCCCACCGCCGAGGTTCCCGTGACCAACCTATACCGCGACGTAATCATCCCCGCCGATAGTCTCCCCGTAAAGAACTGCGCCTACAGCGCTTGCTTCCGCCGCGAGGCCGGCAGCTACGGCAAGGACGTGCGCGGCCTCAACCGCCTGCACCAGTTCGACAAGGTTGAAATCGTACGCATCGAGAAGCCCGAGAACAGCTACGCGGCGCTCGAGGAGATGAAGGACCATGTTCAGGGTCTGCTCGACAAGCTCGGCCTGCCCTGGCACATCCTGCGCCTCTGCGGCGGCGATATGAGCTTCACCTCGGCCATAACCTTCGACTTCGAGGTTTGGTCGGCAGCTCAGGGTCGCTGGCTGGAAGTGTCGAGTGTGTCCAACTTCGAGACCTACCAGGCCAACCGCCTCAAATGCCGCTACCGCGGCGAGGACAAGAAGACCCGCCTGTGCCACACCCTCAACGGCTCGGCCCTCGCCCTGCCCCGCATCATGGCAGCCCTGCTCGAAAACAACCAGACACCCCGCGGCATCGTCGTGCCCGAGGTGCTGCGAAAATACACCGGTTTTGACATCATCGACTGATGTGTCTTCTCCTTTTTGTCTAACTAAATTCATCAAGTCTTGGATATAGATCCTTTGCCGGCCGTCCAGACC
>JAIDUY010000163.1 GCA_029059965.1 Muribaculaceae bacterium | reverse complement strand
ACAAGATGGAGGGTCTGCGCCGCCTGTGCCCCGAGACCGTCATTGTCATCATCGCCGGCAACCACGACAGCGCCACCCGCCACGAGCTGTTCCGCACGCCGTGGCTGCGCGACAACATCCACCTCGTGGGCTATGCCGATGCCGCCGAGCCCGACAAACTGAGCATTCACATTCCCGGCAAGGGTACGGTGGCGGCTGTGCCCTATGTGCATCCGCGCTTCATGGCCGACGACTATTTCACGGCGGCTGTCGAACGTGCCTCGGCCGCCACGCCCGACGGCCTGCCCGTCGTTCTTATGGCTCATCTGGCCCTTGCCGACAGCGAGGCGGATATCGGCACTGCCGTTGGCCATATCGACTGCCTTCCGCCCAAGGTGCTCGGCGACGGCTACGACTACGCCGCCCTGGGGCACATACACCGCCGCTATATCGCCGCCGGCGCTCCCAAGGCGCGCTTCTGCGGCACCCCTCTGATGGTGAGTTTCGACGAGCCCGGGGAACACGGGGTGGAAATCGTCGGGATTGCCTCGCGCGGTGCCGTGCCGGAAGTGCGTCACGTCGAGATTCCCGCTTGCAGGCCGCTGCTGACAATACCCGAAACGGCGGCGGACTTCGAGGAAGGCCTGAAGGTTCTTGCCGCTTTTCCCGACGATATTCCCGCTTACCTGAGGCTGCATGTGCGTGCAGCCGGAATAAGCTCCGACGCGCCGTTCCGCGCCCGCAAGGCACTGGAGGGCAAGCAGGCGGTATTCTGTGCCTTCAAGTTCGCCGAGGAGGAATCCGAACGTTCCGACCTGAGGCGGAATATCGCCGTGGACGACTTCCTGAACATATCGCCCGAAGAAGTGGCGCGCATGTACGCCGCCGGCCGAGGCATCGAGTTCGACGACGAGCTTGCCGGACTTTTCGCCGAGGCTGTCGCACAATCCGAATCCGACGAACGCTCCTGACCATGCAACTCGAACGTCTGACAATCCACAACATAGCCTCCATCGCCGACGCCACCCTCGATTTCGGCGACGGCATCCTGGGACACTCCGACGTGTTCCTCATCAGCGGCCCCACCGGGGCGGGCAAGTCGACAATACTCGACGCTATCTGCATGGCGCTGTACGGCTCGGTACCGCGCCTGTCCAACACCGGCATGCGCGACCGCAACATGGACGACGGCATCGCCGCCGACGATGTGCGACAGCTGCTGCGACAGGGCACCGGCGAGGGCTTCGCCGAGCTGATATTCTCCGCCTCCGACGGCAAGCGCTACACCTCGCGATTAGTGCTGCGGCGCGCACGCAACAAGCCCTCGGGAAAGATGCAGAGCATCGAGCGCTACCTCACCGAGGAAGGCAGCGACAGGCCGCCCATAAATTCCATCCGCGAGATAAGCCGCATCATCCCCGAGCTCACCGGGCTGGACTTCGAGCAGTTCTGCCGCACCACCATGCTGGCGCAGGGCGAGTTCACCCGTTTCCTCAAGAGCAACGAATCCGAAAAGGCCGAGATACTCGCCAAAATCACCGGGCGCGATGTCTTTGCCCGCATAGGCCGTAAGATATATGAGATAAACAGCGCACGGCGCCGTGCCCTTGAGGAACTCGAATACCGTGCGCGCCTCACCGGAGCCATGCCTGACGACGAGAGGAAGGTCTGCGAGGAAGCACTTGCCAATGGCATTGCCGAAAGTACTGCCATCGCGACCGAACGCGACGCCATGCGCGGGCGCCTCGACATCATGAGGCAACATGCCGAACTCGCCTCGCGGGCTGCAGAGGCCGGGGCACAGCTGACAGGGGCCGAGCAGTTCCTCGCCGGCGAGGACATACGCGCCGACCGCGACCTTGTGGCTCGTTGGGACGCCACCGCCGACGCCCGACGCGCCCTCGACAGCACCCGACGCCTGACCGAAAGCATCGCCGCCACCGAGAGGCAGCTGAGAGCGCTGCGACCACGCTACGCCGCCTTCCTCGGCGGCATCGCCTCCCTCCGCGACACCATGGACGGCCTTGCCCGAAAGCGAGAGGCTCAGAAAGCGGCCATCGAGGCTGACGGCGCGCTGGCACAGGCCTTCGCCGAGTCGTCGGAAATAGAACGGCTCTTCAGCCTCGCCACCTACAGCCACGGCGAGGCGACGCGCAACAACGCCGACATCGCAAAACTGGACGCCGAACTGCTCAAGGCCCGCAAGGAACGCGAGCAGAAAGCCGCCGGACTCGGCGACATGAATGCCGACAGCCTTATTTCAGAACGAAAAATCCTGAGCGACAAGCTCGAAGCCCTCGGACAGCTCAGACACACGAGCGTCAGCATGGCCGACCTGCGCAAACGCATCGCAGCGGCGGAGAAGTCGCTTGCCGAGGCCAAGGAAGAAATATCGGACGCCACTGCCGCCGAGGCCGGGCTCAAGGAACGCCGCCCCTCTGCCGTCGACGCCCTCGCCAAAGCCCGCAGCCTCTACGAACTCGCCCGTGCCGGACGCGAGGAACACACGGCCTCGCTGCGCCGCCTGCTTGTGCCCGGCTGCGAATGTCCCGTGTGCAGACAGAAAGTCGACGCCCTGCCCGAGCCCGACAAGGGTGCGGCAGCCGAACTCGTGGCCACCCTCCACGCCGGCTACCTCGAAGCCGAAAACCGACTTCGCGAACTCGATGCCGCACTGCGCGGACAGACAGAGCGCCTCAAAGTCCATGTCCGCGCCTCCGAAAAAGCGGAAAAGGAAGTGCAAGCTCTCGGCGGCGAGCTCGACAGCCTCGAGGGCGGCTTCACACGCCTGCGTGAGCAATGCGGCCTCCCCGAAGGTACAGACGAAGAACTCATAAAGTCCGCAGAAACACAGGTCAGAGACAGCATAAAGTCCGTCGACACCAAGCTTGCCGCCATTGGCGCGATCGTCGAGACCGACCGCCGCATACAGACCCTGCAGGGACGGCGCCATGCCCTCGGACAGAGCCTCGCCGAAGCACGCACGCAGCTCGACGACGCCATCGCCCGTCTCTCGGACGTCGCAGGCCTCGACAGCCTCGGCAAAATCAGCGGCGACAATGCGGCTGCGCTCCACGGAGTCTTCGGCGCACGCCTGACCGCCTACCGTGCGGCAAACGCGACCCTCGCGGCCATCGAATCGCAGATAGCCCGGGGCAGCGCCGTCCTGGCCCAGGCCGGGGATGCCGCTGCGGCTCTCGAAACGCTGTGGGGCGATGGGCTGCCGCAGATAGCGGGCAGCGTCGCCGCCAAAGACATGAGCGCAGAGAGCAACGCGCTCCATTCGGAAATGGCGGCGTTGCGCACCCGTCGCGACGACAGCGCGGCCATGCTCGACGAGGCCGCAAAGACACTCGCATCCCTTGGCTGGAGCACAGACGAAAAGCGCGCTGAACTCGAAGAACTTGCCTCACACAGCCAGGCCGAAATAGAAGCCGCCCGCGGACGTGTGCTGAATGCCGCCGCAACTGTCGACCGGCTCAAGGCCGCTGCCGAGACCATAGCGCGCCAGCGCGAGGAGCTGAGCACCAAAGGGCCCGCAGGCAGTCCGGAAGAAATCGAGGAACTCGCCTCGGCAGCCGCGGTCGCCGACGGACGTCTCCGCGAGCTGTCCGAAGCCAACGGTGCCATACGCCAGCGACTGGAATCGGACGACAAAGCCCGAGCCGAGAGCGCCGAGCTCGGCAAGCAGATCGAGGAAGCCCGGAACGAGAGCCGCCGCTGGGGACGTCTGAACGACCTCTACGGCTCGGCCGACGGTTCCGTCTTCCGTCGCATAGCCCTGTCGCACATACTCGGCGGCCTGCTCGACAGCGCCAACGCCTATCTGTCGCGACTGTCCGACCGCTACCGCCTCTGCGGAACGCCGGGCAGATTTACCATCGACATCGAAGACCGCTACAACGGCGGCGCACGCCGCTCGGCCAACACCGGCAGCGGCGGCGAAAGCTTCCTCGTGTCCCTCGCACTGGCATTGGCAC
>JAIDUY010000162.1 GCA_029059965.1 Muribaculaceae bacterium | reverse complement strand
GATGGAAGTGAGTGTGTGGGCAATCTGTGCGGAGTTGGACAGCGGGTCCTTGGTGATGATATTGATTGTTCCGCCGACAGCCGACGAGCCGAACAGGGCCGAGCCGCCGCCGCGCATCACCTCGACGCGGTCAATCATGTTGGCCGGGATATGCTCGAGGCCGTACACGCCGGCAAGGGCGGAGAACACGGGGCGGGAATTCATCAGAATCTGCGAGTAGTGGCCGTCGAGGCCGTTGATTCTCACCTGCGTGAAGCCGCAGTTCTGACAGTCGTTCTCCACCCTCACGCCGGGCTGGAAATCGAGGCCGTCGGCAAGGGAGCAGGCGCCGACGTTGATGAATGCCTTCCCCGACAGGACGTTGACAAGTGTCGGGCTCTCCTTGCGGCGAATCTCGGTCTTGGAGGATGTCACCACCACCTGGTCGAGCATGAAGGCATCGGGCTCAACCTCGAAGTTAAGCTCCACGGTACGATCGGCGTCGACCGACACGGCCTTCTCCTGCGGACGGTAACCCATAAAGGACACCCGTATGACGTAGTCGCCGGGCACAAGGTCGCGGAATATGTAGTGACCGGAAGCGTCGGTCATGGCGGAGTACCCGGAATTGAGTATCGTGACAAGACAGCCTGGAAGATGTTCGCCGTTTTCGGCGTCCACGACGTGTCCGCCGATATTGGCATCGGACACTCCGCCGGAATTTGCGCCGAGGCAAGTAACTGATATTAATGCAAAAAGAAGTACAGATAAGATTTTATTCGGCATAATGAATTTATATTTTGCAAAAATAGGTATCGCGGACTCGCTCCGAAATACCCTTTCTCAAGTATTTTTCCGTCGGTCCTGTGCCCTGAGCACCGCTCTGACCATGGCGAGAGTGCCCTGATCCATCTCGGCGCCGAGTATGGCGTAGGCTTCGTCGGGCGTGGTGTCGAACACGCTGCGGACACGCTCGCACTGGCTTCGGCTGACAAAGCTGCCGTAGGTCGTAATCATATCTTTGTCGATTAGTTCGGCGATATGGTTCTGTATGGTCGACAGCTTGACCTTCTTGACGGCGGCAATCTCGCCAAGTGGGATTCCTGCGTTGAAGAGGATGAGCGTCTCCTTGAGGCTGGTGCCGCTGCCCGGCGAGGCCGACAGCCCCTCGAACTTGCGTATGGCGGCAATGAAGCGCTTGCCGTAGCGCACGGCCTTCTTCTCGCCCACGCCGTTGACTTCGAGGAAGTCCTCGATAGTGGCGGGACGGCGTGTGGCCATATCCATGAGCGAGGCGTCGCTGAAGATGACGTAAGGCGGCACGCCCTCGGTGCGCGACAGGTCGGTGCGCACGGTCTTGAGCTGTTCGAAAAGCTGCTTGACGGGGTCGGTCTCGGCCACGGGGCCGCTCTCCTTCCTGCTCTTGCGCGATGTGCCGGCGCCATAGTCGGGAGCGACGTGGCGGGCCAGCTCGATGGCGGCCTGACCGCGCAGCACGCGCAGGCCCTGTTCGGTGACGAGCAGGCGGTTGCCGTCGTCGTAGGCAATCTCGAAAAGACCTAACTGAATCATCTGGGTGATATAGTCGGTCCACTCGTTCTGCGACATGTCGGCGCCTGCACCGAAGGTCTTGATGCGGTCGAAGCCCTCGCGGCGCAGGTCGGCACGGGGTATGCCGCGCAGTATTCCGACGAGGGTATAGATGCCGATACGGCTGCCGGTGCGCATCACGGCGCTGAGAGCCTTCTGGGCCGTGACGGTGCCGTCGAAGCGCTCGGGAGGACGCGCGCAGATGTCGCAGTTGCCGCAGTCGCAGTCGCGCTCCTCGCTGAAGTAGTTCAGCAGGATGCGGCGGCGGCAGACGCGGGCCTCGGCGTAGGCCTGCATGCGCTCGAGCTTCTCGCGGTTGACGGCGGGACGGCCGCTCTCCTCGGCGAAGCTCCGCAGAGTCATCACGTCGCCGTAGGAATAGAAGAGCACGGCCTCGGCGGGCAGGCCGTCGCGCCCGGCACGGCCTATCTCCTGATAGTAGCTCTCGATGTTGCCCGGCATATTGTTGTGCACCACCCAGCGGATGTTGCTCTTGTCGATGCCCATGCCGAAGGCCACCGTGGCCGAGCATACCTGGGCGGTTCCGTTGAGAAAGGCCTTCATCGAGCGCTCGCGCTCGGCCGGACTCATGCCGGCATGGTAGCACACGCTCCTGATGCCGGCCTTGAGCATATGCTCGTTCATCTTCTCGGCTCCGGCGCGGCTGAGGCTGTATGCAATGCCCGAATCCTGCGGATACTTGCGCACCATGTCCCGCAGAAAGCGCACGCGGTCGCGGATGCCGGGGTTGGGATAGGCCCGCAGGCTGATGTTGGGACGGTCGAAACTTCCGAGCCAGCAGAAAGGGTCGCGCAGCCCGAGCCGGCTCGCGATGTCATCGCGCGTCAGGCGGTCGGCGGTGGCCGTAAGAGCCACGACAGGCACATCGGGTCGTACCTCCTTGATGCGCGACAGCGCCGTGTAGTCGGGACGGAAGTCGTGGCCCCACTGCGAGATGCAGTGGGCCTCGTCGATGGCGAAGAGGCTTATGCGGGCCCGCTGCCACTCGGGCAGCATCAGCAACAGGCGCTCGGGCGAGACGTAGAGCAGGCGTATGCGCCCGGCTGCCACAGCCTCGAGAACGCTGCGGTTGTACGACTCGTCCTGGTTGGAGTGTATGGCCGCCGCAGGTATGCCGTTGGCCTGCAGCGCCGTGGTCTGGTCCTGCATCAGCGCTATGAGGGGCGACACCACCACAGCCACACCGCTCTCGGCCAACAGGGCGGGAATCTGGTAGCAGAGGCTCTTGCCGCCGCCGGTGGGCATCAGCACGACGGCATCGCGCCCCGAGGCCACCGACTCGATGATTTCGAGCTGGCCGGGACGGAAACCGTTGTAGCCGTAGAACTTCTTGAGCAGCGCCAGGGCGCGGCTCCTAAGGGTGGGATTTTGCATGGACGTAAACAGGTTTTTTTTTGCGTCTGCAAAGATAGCGCATTCCGCCGAAATAGCCGCAAACCATGCTCGCACAAAACTCTTGGAGCCGTTCCCTAACTAATATGGAGTCCGAATCTTAGAGCCGGTTCCTCAATATTTGTTAATGCTGGGGTCGCATATCTCTGAGTGATTTTTGTCTTGTGATGTCATCGGCAAAGCCGCTTTGC